>NZ_JBPCSJ010000255.1:0-2190 GCF_051007235.1 Hydrogenophaga sp.
CCCTGGGCCTGTGCATCACGCATGCACAGGTGGCGCGCACAACGGCAGCGATCAACAAGGTGAGTCCGCTGCAGGCGCGCACGCACGCGGCCTACAAGGGCGGCAGGAGTTATTGACCCCCCCGCGCCGCCTGCGGCGTCACCCCCCAGGGGGCGATGCCTGTGGCCCGGCAAAGCCGGTTCCACGGCATCACTGGACGTGGCAAGCTCGCCGGAAATACCTGTGGTGAATCTACAGGATCCGCTCCAGCACCAGCACGCCGAAGAACCCGAGGCCCGCGATCACGGCCCACTTGAGGATCTTCAGGCCCCAGAGGCGGTACTTCTGCTGGCCGGTGCCGATATAGAACGCGAAACAGACGCCCGCGGCGATCAGCAGGAAGAAGATGGTGAAGCGGAACAGCACCATGGCCGCGGGTCCGGGTTACCAGGCCGGTGCGAGCTGCGCGAAGCCGGCGGGCGCCTCGCGCTCCTGCTCGAAGCTCACGATCTCGTAGGCGTCGGGCTGTGCCATCAGGGCGCGCAGCAGCTGGTTGTTCATGGCGTGGCCACTGCGGAAGGCGCTGTAGGCCGCCAGCAGCGGGTACCCCACCACGTAGAGGTCGCCGATGGCGTCCAGGATCTTGTGTTTGACGAACTCGTCGGCGTAACGCAGGCCGTCGGCGTTGAGCACCTTGACGTCGTCCATGACGATGGCGTTGTCCAGCCCGCCGCCCAGGCCCAGGCCGTGGGTGCGCATCATCTCGACGTCGCGCGTGAAGCCGAAGGTGCGGGCGCGGGCGATCTCGCGCGCGTAGGTGCCACTGCCCATGTCGAACTCGACGCGCTGACCGGTGGCGTTGACGGCCGGGTGGTCGAACTCGATTTCGAATGCGAGCTTGTAGCCGTGGAAGGGGTCCAGCCGCGCCCACTTGAGCGTGCGGCCCTCGCCTTCGCGCACCTCCACCGGCTGTTTGACGCGGATGAAGCGCTTGGGCGCCTTCTGCGTGACGATGCCGGCGCTCTGCAACAGGTAGACGAAGGACGCCGATGAACCGTCAAGGATGGGCACCTCTTCGGCGGTGATGTCCACGTAGAGGTTGTCCAGCCCCAGGCCGGCGGCGGCGCTCATCAGGTGCTCGATGGTGTGCACCTTCACGCCACCGTTGGAAATGGTCGACGCCAGCTTGGTGTCGGTCACCGAGTCGGCCCGCACCACGATGTCCACCGGCTCGGGCAGGTCCACGCGGCGGAACACGATGCCCGTGTCCGGCGCGGCTGGCCGCAGGGTCAGCTCCACCCGCTGGCCGCTGTGCAGGCCGACGCCGACCGCCTTGGTCAGGGATTTGAGGGTGCGTTGGGCAAGCATCGAACGATTTTAGGTTTGCAGGCGTTTTTGCGCTGACTGGAATCTTGATGGCCGCGATAGCCCCGGGTACTTCGCTGCAGCCAGAGCGGGCTGTGGCGACCGGGGTGGCCGGCTCCGCGAATGTCCCCCGCCAGGGGCTGCGCCCCTGGCTCCTCCTTTATTTCGCTGCGCCAGCCACCCCGATCACCCAAGCCCTTTGGGCGCGCATCCGTGGGTGTGTCGAAACATGTTCAGCTGGTGAGCGTGGGGCGCTCTGTGCAGCGGCATCAAGGAGGAGGCCCGGCGCAGCCGGGCCGGGGGACAGCCGCGGAGCAGAGCGCCCCGCGTCCACCAGCCACGAGCGAAGTGCACCCCTTCAAGAACACCGCGGAACCGGCTTCGCCGGGCCGCAGGTGTTGCCCCCTGGGGGGTGACGCCGCAGGCGGCGCGGGGGGCACCTGATCAGTCGGCCTGCTTGCGCAGGAACGCCGGGATCTCAAAGTCGTCCATGCCACCGGAAGCCAGCGCATCCACCTTGGCCGCGGCCTGGGTGCGGTTGGTGCGCCAGACGCTGGGCACGCCCATGCCGGCGTAATCCGGCTGGGCGGCACCTGCGCTCACGCTGCCCATGCCTGCACCGCCCACGGCGGTGTTGACGGTGGGCACGTTGAACGGCACGTTGTCGGTGCCGGTGCGCAGCACCTGCAGCGGGGGCGCGGTGCGGCGAGCGGCGCCCTGCCGGCTCAAACCCGTGGCCACCACGGTCACGCGCATCTCGTCGCCCAGGCTCTCGTCGTAGGCGGCGCCGTAGATCACGTGCGCGTCCGGTGCGGCGTAGGCCTTGATGGCGTTCATCGCTTCCTT
>NZ_JBPCSJ010000256.1:0-9320 GCF_051007235.1 Hydrogenophaga sp.
AGCCTGTTCGGCGCCATCGACCAGAAGATCGTGCCGCTGGCACGTTGATCACCCCAGGAGACGACGGATGGACTACAACCGCTACAAGACCCTGAACATCACGCGACGTGGGCCCGACGACAGCGTGCTCGACATCCAGATGAAGGCCGCCAACGGCAAGCTGCCCACGGCCGGCCATGACGGCCACTGGGAACTCACCGAGATCTGGCGCGACGTGGGCCGTGACGACACGGTGCGTTGCGCCGTGCTGCGTGGCAGCGGGCTGGGCTTTTCCGGTGGTGGCGACCTGGCCCTGGTGCAGGACATGGCGACCGACTTCGAGGTCCGCAGCCGCGTGTGGAAAGAGGCGCGCGACCTGGTCTACAACGTCATCAACTGCGACAAGCCCATCGTCAGCGCCATGCACGGCCCGGCCGTGGGCGCGGGCCTGGTGGCGGGCCTGCTGGCCGACATTTCCATCGCCGCGAAAAGCGCCAAGATCGTGGACGGCCACACCCGCCTGGGCGTGGCCGCTGGTGACCACGCCGCCATCGTCTGGCCGCTGCTGTGTGGCCTGGCCAAGGCCAAGTACTACCTCATGCTGTGCGACCCGATCAGCGGCGAAGAGGCCGAACGCATCGGCCTGGTGTCGCTCGCGGTGGACGACGCGGCGCTGCTGGACAAGGCCTACGAAGTGGCCGACCGCCTGGCCAGCGGCAGCCAGAGCGCGATCCGCTGGACCAAGTACTCGCTCAACAACTGGCTGCGCCAGGCCGGCCCCGCGTTCGACACCTCGCTGGCGCTCGAATTCATGGGTTTTGCCGGGCCCGACGTGCACGAAGGTGTGGCATCCTTGCGCGAACGGCGCGCGCCGCGCTACGGCGTCGATCAATAAGCCCCCGTGCTGCAGTGGCCAGCACCCACCAGGAGATCCCCATGAGCGACGCCTCGGGCAGCGGCTTCGGCAAGTACGTGCCGGGTTTTGAATTCCTGCACAACCTGGCCAGCCAGGCCGCGGGCGGGGTGGCCCAGGGCCTGGGCAACAGCCTGCCGCAGTTGCCCAACCTCGGCCACTGGGTGGCGCCCACCTTCAACGTCGAAGAGCTGGACAAGCGCATCGAAGAGCTCAAGGCGGTGCACTTCTGGCTGGACCAGAACACCAAGGCCCTGGCCGCCACCATCCAGGCGCTGGAGGTGCAGAAGATGACGCTGGCCACGCTCAAGACCATGAACTTCAGCCTGGGCGACGTGGCCAACGCGCTCAAGATCAAGGCGGCCGACGCGGTGGCCGGCTTCACCACCACCGCCGCGCCGACGGCGCACACGTCCACCCAGTTCGCCGGGCTGGAGATCCCGCCCCGCACCTATGGCAACCCGACGGCGCAGGCCCCGCAGCCAGAAGAACCCGAGGCAGAGCCCGAGGCCGAAGAAGAGCCAGCACCCGGACCCGCGCCGCGCAAGGCCGCCGCCCGCAAGGCACCGGCCTCCGAGCCGGCCACCGGCGGTGTGGTGGACCCGATGCAGTGGTGGGGCGCGCTCTCGCAGCAGTTCCAGACCATCGCCGCCAACGCCATGAAAGACGTGGCCAAGCAGACCGCGCTGGACACCACGCGCCACGTCGCGTCGGGCCTGACCGAGCAGGCCGTCAAGACCGCCACCGGCATGGCCGGCAAGGCCGCCGACACCGTGGCCCGCAACGTGGGCACGGCCGTGGGCATGGGCCAGGCCGCCGCGCGCGCCGTGACGCGCCAGCCGGCGGCCAAGGCAACCGGCAAGAAGCCCGCCAAGCCCGCGGCCCAACCGTCTGCCAAGGCGGCACCGGCCAAAAAAGCCACGCCGGCCCGCAAGGCCGCGGCCCGCCCGGCCCCCGCGCAGCCCCTGTCCACCGGCGACTGGCCCCTGCCCACGTCCTTCTTCCCCGGCTTCCAGTCCGTCACCGGTCAACCGTCCCCGGCGCCCGCGCCGGCCCAGAAAGTGGCCAAGAAGGCCGCCGCCAAGGCCCCGGCCCGCCGGCGCTGACCACCCGCCCCGCCATGCAGCGTTTCCCCTACGCCCACGCCACCCACCCGCAGTGGCGCATGGCCGCGGCGCTGGCCCTGGCCCAGCTGCGCGCGCAGATGGCGCTGCCCGGCCACGCCAGCGCGCCGTCGCTGGGCCTGCTCTACATCACCGACCACTACGCCGGCGAGGCGCAGGACATCCTGGCGTGCTTCAGCGCCGAGCTGCCCGAGGTCACCGACTGGGCCGGCACCGTCGGCGTGGGCATCGCGGCGAACAACGCCGAGTACTTTGACGAGCCCGCGCTGGCCGTGATGCTGTGCGACCTCAGCCCCGATCAGTACCGCGTGTTCAGCGGCGTCGCGCCGCTGCCCGCGGCGTCAACGGCCAGCGGCTTCGTGCCGCACACGGCGCTGGTGCACGCCGACGCGGGCACGCCCGACCTGGCCGAGCTGATCGTTGAGTTCGCGGACCGCACCGCGTCGGGCCACGTGTTCGGTGGCCTGGCCGGCAGCCGGGCCGAGAGCGTGCAGTTCGCGCTGGGCAGCGCCGGCAACCTGCGTGGTCAGGGCGCGGCCAGCGGCGTGTTCTTCGGCGGTCTCAGTGGCGTGGCCTTCGGACCCGACGTGGCCCTGATCTCGCGCGTCACGCAGGGCGCGCAGCCGATCGACCGCGAACGCGTGATCACCGCGGTGGACGGCAACCTGCTGCTCGAACTCGACGGTGAGCCGGCGCTGGACGTGCTGTTGCGCGAGCTCGATCTGTCCCTGGACCATCCGCAGCACCTCATCGAGACCCTGCGTTCCACGCTGGTGGGGCTGAGCGAGGCGCCGCCCCCGGCGCCGGGCGCCGCGCCGCGCCGGCACGCGCGTGGCCAGTTCGGCACCGACGTCACGGTGCGCCACGTCATCGGCCTGGACCCGGGACGCCGCGGCGTGGCCGTGGCGGCGCACCCGGCACCGGGCACGCGGCTGGCGTTCTGCGAACGCAACGTGAACGCGGCGAAAGCCGACCTGGTGCGCGTGTGCAGCGAGATCCGCGAAGAGCTGGAAACCGAGGCCGTGGGTCAGGGGATGGACGACCTGCCCGAAGCCCCCCAGCCGCCGAGGCGCATCGCCGGGGCGGTGTACGTCAGCTGCTCCGGGCGCGGTGGCCCGCACTTCGGCGCCCCCAGCGCCGAGCTGCAAATCGTGCGCCGCGCGCTGGGCGACGTGCCGCTGGTGGGCTTCTTCGCCGGCGGCGAGATCGCGCACCAGCAGCTCTACGGCTACACCGGCGTGCTCACGGTGTTCACGGCGCCGGCGACCTGACCTGTCGGGCCTTCAGTCGCCGCTGGGGGCCGACGCCGGGGCTGGCAGCCGTTCAGCCTTGGCAGCCTGGCGCGTGCGGGCACGTTCCAGCGAACGGTTCGCGTCCAGGATGTGCAGGCCGTACATGTCGGCGAATTCGTTGAGGGTCTTGCCGCTGGCTTCGAAGGTGCGCAGCAGCGCGTCTTCGCGCGCCGCGCGGGCACTGGCTTCGGCCAGGGCGTCGCGGGTGAGCTGGTTGACCTCTTCGTCCTTGCCGTGCATGCGCTGCACATACTCGTCGGGCGACAGGCCCGAGGCTTCGTAGGCCTTGAGGATGCGCTGGCGCAGCTTGGGACGCAGGTCTTCGCGGCTGCGTGCGCCGCGGCGGCGGAACACCTCGATCAGCGCGTGGTGCACTTGCTCGGGCGTGAGCGCCTCCACCGGCTGGCCGCTCAGGTCGTGCCGCTGCAGGCCCGAGGCCACCACGGTGAGGTATCGGCTGGAGCGGGCGTGCAGCGCCAGCGCGGCTTTCAGGCTGTCCTTGTCCAGCACGCCGGGCTGGGCCGCCAGCAGGTCTTCAAAAATGCCGCGCTTGAGCGGCAGCAGCGTTTCACCGAACAGCACCGGGTACAGCGTGGCCAGCTGGTCCAGCACCGGGTGCTGACGCGCAGGTGCGGCACCGGCGGGCCGCTCGGCCTGGGCCGGGCGCTGCTGGCGATCGCCACCTTGACGGCCGCCGCGGCCACCCCGGCCCCCGTTGCGGCCCTGGTTGCGCTGCGGCGGGCGTGCCTCACCGGCGGGCTGCGTGGAAGGGCTTTCAGCGGGCGCTGCAGCGGCGTCGGAAGGCGTGTCGTGGTCGGCGGAAGCGTTCATGGCAGGACAGAAATGAAACAGCCCGGGGTCCGGGCAAGCCCGACATCATGCCAGCCCGGCCAACAGCGCCACCCACGAGCCAACGAGGACCAGCGAAACCGAGGCCTCCCGAGCGAGGGGGAGCCCATCCAGGGGCACCGCGGAACTGGCTCCGCTAGGCCGCCAGTGCCGCCCCTTGGGGGGTGACGCGCAGCGGCGCGGGGGGGCGCCTTCACCGGCGAAGCCGACTGAAGGCCTCAAACTCCCAGCTGCGCATCGCCAGCACCAGCGTGTAGCCCTCGCGGTCCTTCTCGGCCAGCTTCTGGTCGGTCTGGTGCTGCTGCGCAAAGTCCTGCGCCACGCGCTGCAGCCGTTCCATGAACAGGGGCGCGAGCGTGCGGCTGACCGAGCCGTGCACCAGCATCAGGCCTTCGCCGCTGCCGTCAAAACCGCCGGCAAAGTAATCCAGCAACGCGTGCTCGCGGAAGTAGTTCATCACCGGGCCGTGCGGCCGCCAGCGGAAGGTCTTGGCCAGCTTGAGGCGGTAGCGGTTGAGCGGCCGCAGCTCGATGATGCCGATGCGGTCCAGCTGCACCAGGTACTTCACGCACTCGGCTTCGCTCAGGCGGTACTGCGCGGTCATCTGCTCCAGTGTCCACTGGCTGAGCACGCAGATCGCCACCAGCAGCAGCTTCTTGTCGGCCACCACCGCGCGCTCCTGCTCGGCCGTCATTTCCTTGAGCAGCGGCTGCGCGTCGGCCACGCGGCGGGCGAGCTCGGCAAAGTCCAGCTTGAGTGCGCGGCAGATCTCGTCCACCCGCGACAGCGACATGTCGCCCTTGGCCAGCATGCGCTTGACGCTGGACTCCGCCATGCCCATGGCCTCGGCCAGGTCGGCGTAGGTCATCTGGGCGGCCTTCAGCTCTTTCTTGACGGCGGCAACGAGGTCGAGGGTGGTGCTCATGGTGATGTTCCTTCGTGCTGCGCACTGCGGAGCGAGCTGGCTTGGGGCGGCCTTGCGCTGCGCTCATGGCGTGTCGGGTATCGCCTGGCGATACCGGTGGTGAAGCTGTGCCGGACTGTATCGGATGGCGCGCCTCGGCGGGCCGGGCACAGTCAGACACTGCGGCCTCCTACCGCACCTGGAACACGCCCATGCCCACCTTTGCCGCAGCTCTCCCACCCCGCCGCCCGCCGGCCTTCCTCGCCTGGGTCTGTGCGCTGCTCGCCCTCTGGCTCGTGGCCTTGTTGCTCGGCCCGGCGCTGTTGGCCGCCTCTGGCCTGGCGCTCAACCCACACGGCCACGCTCATCTCTACGCCCATGGTCACCCGTTTGTGGACGCTCGCGTGCTGTGGAGCATCCCCAACGCCATGGACGTGCTGAGCAACGCACCGCTCTCGCTGGCCGGGCTGCTGGGCCTGTTGGCCCTGCGCGGTCGCGGGCTGCCCGGCGCCACCCGTGCTGCGCTGGTGGTGTTCTTCACCGGCCTGCTGGTCACCGGCTTCGGCTCGGCGCTGTACCACTGGTCCCCCGATGCGGCCGGCCTGGTGGCGGACCGCCTGGGCATGGCCGTCACCTTCGCCGGTGCGCTGGCGCTGGCGGTGGCCGAACGGGTGGGTCAGGCCCCGGCGCGACCGGTGCTGGTGGTCGCGTTCATGGTCGCGGTGCTTTCGGCCGCATTGCCCTACACGCACGGCAACGTGCTGCCCTGGGCGGTGGTGCAGTTCGGGGGCGTGGCGCTCATCGCCTGGGCCGCGCTGCAAGCGCCGGCGCCCGGCGCCATCGGCGTGCACCTCGGCGCGCTGATCGCCTGGTACGCCTTGGCCAAGGCGCTGGAGCTGGGCGATGCCGCCGTGTTCCACGCCACCAGCGGGTGGATCTCGGGCCACAGCCTCAAACACCTGGGCGCCGCGCTGGCCGCTTGGCCTGTGCTCGCCGCCTTGCTCGCGCAACCCCTGCGGCAGAATGCGGCAGGCTCTGGCGCGGCCCGCGCATGAACAACAACAAGCCACCCCACCCGACCCCGGAGGAGAACCGCATGTCCAGCACCCCCGTTGCCACGGCTCCAGAGCACGCGCCCAGCAACCAGTTCGCCCTGCTCAAGCAGCGCCGCTTCGCCCCCTTCTTCTGGGTGCAGTTCTTCGGCGCCGGCAACGACAACGTCTTCAAGTTCGCCTTCACCGTGCTGGTCACCTACCAGCTGCAGGTGGCCTGGCTGCCCGCCAGCCTGGCGGGGCTGGTCATCGGCGCGCTGTTCATCCTGCCCTTCCTGCTGTTCAGCGCCACCAGCGGCCAGTTGGCCGACAAGTACCCGAAAGAGGTGCTGATCCGCTTCGTCAAGAGCCTGGAGATCGGCATCATGCTGCTGGCCGGCTGGGGCTTCGTGCAGCAGAACGTGCCGCTGCTGCTGGGCTGCGTCTTCCTCATGGGTCTGCACAGCACGCTGTTCGGCCCGGTCAAGTTCGCCTACCTGCCGCAGCACCTGAACGAACGCGAACTCACCGGCGGCAACGGCATGGTCGAGATGGGCACCTTCGTCGCCATCCTGCTCGGGCAGGTCGCAGGCGGACTGCTCATCGCCATGCCCGGCGTGGGCCCCACCTACGTGGCCGCGGCCTGCATCGGCCTGGCCGTGCTGGGCCGCGTGCTGGCGCAGGCGGTGCCGGTGTCCCCGGCCACCGACCCGGCGCTGCGCATCAACTGGAACCCCTTCACCGAAACCTGGCGCAACCTCCAGCTCGCGCACGGCAACATCGTCGTGTTCCGTTCGCTGCTGGGCATCAGCTGGATGTGGTTCTTCGGCGCCGTCTTCCTGAGCATGTTCCCCAGCTTCGCGCGCGACGTGCTGCACGGCGACGAGCAGGTCGCCTCGCTGCTGCTGGTGGGGTTCTCCATCGGCATCGGCATCGGCGCGCTGCTGTGCGAAATGCTCAGCCACCGCCATGTGGAGATCGGCCTCGTGCCCATGGGCGCCATCGGCATGAGCGTGTTTTCCATCGACCTGTACTTCGCCTCCCGCGGCCTGCCCCCGCCGGGCACGCTGTCGCTGGGCGCCTTCGTGGCCCAGGCCGCGCACTGGCGCGTGTTGGCCGATCTGGCGCTGCTCTCGCTCTTTGCCGGTATCTACAGCGTGCCCATGTACGCGCTCATCCAGATGCGCAGCCAGCCCACGCACCGCGCCCGCATCATCGCGGCCAACAACATCCTCAACGCGCTGTTCATGATCGCCAGCTCGCTGCTGGCCGGCGCGCTGCTCAGCGCGGGCCTGAGCATCCCGCAGCTGTTCGGCCTGGTTGGCCTGGCCAACGCCGTGGTGGCGGGCTACATCTTCCTGCTGGTGCCCGAATACCTGCTGCGCTTCGTCGCCTGGGTGGCCTCGCGCTTCGTCTACCGGTTCGACGTCAAGGGCGACCTGAACATCCCCACCGAAGGCGCCGCTGTGCTGGCCTGCAACCACGTGAGCTTTGTGGACGCAGTGCTGCTCATGGCCGCCAGCCCGCGCCCGATCCGCTTCCTCATGGACCACCGCATCTTCCGGGTGCCGGTGCTGGGCTGGCTGTTCAAGCTGGCCAAGGCCATCCCCATCGCCCCGCAGAAGGAAGACCCGCAGGCCTACGAAGCCGCCTTCCGCGAAGCCGCCCAGGTGCTGCGCGAAGGCGACCTGCTCGGCATCTTCCCCGAAGGCGGCATCACCCGCGACGGCACGCTGCAGCCTTTCAAAGGCGGCATCGCCAAAATCCTGGCGCAAGCCCAGGCCGACGGCGTGCCGGTCAGCGTGGTGCCCATGGCGCTGACCAACCTGTGGGGCTCGTACTTCAGCCGCATCGAACTGGCGGGCGGCGAACCCACCGCCATGGTCAAACCCTTCCGCCGTGGCTTCTTCAACCGCGTGGGGCTGAACGTGGGCGAGGCACTGCCCGCGGCAGCGGCTTCGCCCGAGGGGTTGCGGGAGCGGGTGGCGGGGTTGATGGGCTGAGCGTCAACTCGCGGGCAGGAGCGATCTATCTTTGCTCAAAGGAGATAGCCGTCGTTCAACGTTCGATATATGCCGCATGGGCACCCGAGAACGAGGAGATACCTGCCGCGACGGGACCATATGGCCGTACACAGCCTCCCGTGGATGAAAGTACCAAGCAAGCGCAGAGCCGCCGCGAAATGAAGACTGTGTGCTCAGAACACGATTGCTCGAAACAACCAAATCACGACGCCAAGCAACGCGATTACGAACAAGCCGAGGGCTTGGCCTGACGCGTCTTGGGTAATGAAACGAGCAATGCTCCGCAACAGACTACTCCCGCTCCGCTTGCGCCCAGACACAGCAGCAGGCGAATCGTGTTTACGCGGCATAACGTCGGCCGTGAATGGGCCGTAATGGCGCACTCAGCATTGAAGAATGGCGAACACGCTGGCCGCCGTTGTGGGTCGATTCGACGAACCCGTTAGGACTTAGCCGGTTCAACATGCAGTCTTCCTTTCACCGCTGAAAGATGAGCGCGATCTTGAACGGTCACAGACCACTCCGGCTCTTCCCCTTCCACGCCAGTCAATAGACAAATACCGTTCGAGAACCCCACCAACAGTTCAGAGTTTGACTGGACTTCGACGTTGAGAATTTTTGTCCCCAAGATCCCCGTGCCGTGGGGCTTCTTGATGTCACCTTGCCAGTGAAAGCCAGCATAGACGGTGACCTCGCCTTGAGGGTTGTTTCGCTTCGGGGGTGTTAGCTTCCCAAGCTCGATGTACATGGCCCTGTAATCGCCGAACCAAACGTGCGATACGGTCTTGCCTTTCGCTGCGTTCAGGATATCTATGGGCGTCAAACTGAGTCCTAACGTGATTTATCCCGCAGGACCTGCGGAATATTCTGGACGGTGCGGGATATTCTGGTCACGTCACTCCTCCGAAAGTGCAATCAGATCAACCATTTGCGCGTGAACGCCTGACATTTATACAGGTATATGTAACCCGCGAAACCCGGCAGCCTCGGTCACAAGTGGTTCTTTGCGTGTTCAGTGCTTCGAAAGGCCGTTTCGAGCTGAAACAAGCCTCCCACGGCCTGAGTCGCGGATGGCGACCTTAAGTGGGAATTGAAATCCGATGCCGCCAGATCGAGTGGCCGATGCCAGTCGATAAATCCGGCCCCGCAAACCGCCGCCCGCCCCACCATCCGCCCATGTTCAACAACCTCACGAGGTTTCACA
>NZ_JBPCSJ010000257.1:0-4308 GCF_051007235.1 Hydrogenophaga sp.
ACGACGGCAGGCGCTGCGTGACCATCTCGACGGCGATGTGGCCCCCGGCGCGGTAGCTGCACGCGGCGCCCAGGAAGGTGAACACCACCATCAGCAAAATGGAAATCGGCTCGGGCCACTGCGCCCCCGTGCCCAGCACGTAGCGCGAAAAAATGCCCCAGGGAATGAAGAGCGACATGAAAAAGATGCAAGCCCCCGCGACCCAGATGCAGGCCAGATAGACCGAGTCGAGAAAGCGCGAGACAGGGTGTCCGCTGTGTGAGGAGTGGCTCATGAACAAGCTCTTGAGTGACACAGGGGGGGCGGCCAGCTGGAGGTGAGGCAGCGCGTGCGTCCAGCACACACCGAGGAGCCGGCTTCGCCGGGCCTCAGGTGTGGTCCCCCCTCCGGGGGGAAGCCGCGAAGCGGCGCAGGGGGGAGTTACTTCACCGCCGCGATGCGGTTCATCAGATCCACATGCTTGGCGCCGTACTTGGCGCGCACCGGGGCGGTGGCGTCAAAGAAAGGCTTGTTGTCGATGTTGATGAACTCGACGCCAGCGGACTTGAGCTTGGCCGAGTACTCCTCGACGCTCTTGTCCCACAACGCGCGCTGTTCCATCTGGGCCTCGCGCGCCAGCTTCTTCACCAGCGCCTGGTCGGCCGGGGTCAGCTTGTCCCAGGCCACCTTGGACATCACCAGGATCTCGGGGATGATCAGGTGGTTGGTCTGGCTGTAGTACTTGGCCGGGGTGTTGTAGTGGTTGGCCGTGAAGTAGCTCGGCGGGTTGTTTTCCGCGCCGTCGATCACGCCGGTCTGCAGCGAGGTGAACACCTCGCCGTAGGCCATGGCGATGCCGTTGCCGCCCATGGCGTTCATGGTGTCCACGAACAGCGGGTTGCCCATCATGCGGACCTTCTGGCCCTTCAGATCAGCGGGGGTGCGTACCGGCTTCTTGGTGTAGAGGCTGCGGGCGCCGCCGTCCATCCAGCCCAGGCCCACCAGGCGCGCCGGGCTGGCCGTGACCTTGGCCAGCAGTTCGTCGCCGATGGGGCCGTCGATCACGGCGCGCATGTGCTTGATGTCGCGGAACACGAAAGGCATGTTGAACACGTCCACTTCGGGCACCACCGGGCCGATCACGCCCAGGGAGATGCGGGCCATCTGGATGGCGCCCAGTTGCACCTGTTCCACGGCCTCTTTTTCCTGGCCCAGCACGGCGCCGGGGAACATCTGCACCTTGATACGGCCTTGTGTGGCGGCGTCGAGCTTCTTGCCCATGTTCTCCACGGCGACCACGGTGGGGTAGCCGGCGGGGTGGGTGTCGTGCGACTTCAGCACGGTCTGGGCCTGGGCGGTCAGGGGCAGAAGGGCGGCCAGGGCCATGCTGGCGATCAGTCGGCGTTGCAGTTTCATCAGAGTCTCCGTTGGGGTGGTTGGGTTGAGGTGGGAAAACAGTGCCGGTGCGTCAGGTGCTGGCGGCTCCGATGGCGCAGCGCGGCTCGTCCAGGCCCCTCACGCCTGGACGCAGTGCAAACACGCCACCCGCCAGCGGCTGATCGCTCAGATCACCGCCGGGCCGGATGGACGTGACGAACAGGGTGTCGAGCCCGGCGCCGCCGAAGGCGCACATGGCCGGTTTCTTGACCGGTACGGCCAGCGAGCGGTCGAGCCGGCCGTCGGGCGTGAAGCGGTGCACCAGACCGGCGTCGTTGCCGCAGATCCAGTAGCCGCCGTCTTCGTCCACCGCGGCGCCGTCGGGCCGGCCGGGCAGGGGCTTGAAGTCGATGAACATCCGGCGGTCGTGCGGCGTGCCGGTGTCGGTGTCGTAGTCGAAGGCCCACACGGTCTGGCGGTTCGGGTGCGAGTCCGACACATACATCGTGCGGCCATCGGGGCTGAAGGCCATGCCGTTGGGGGTGATGTAGCCAGCCTCCAGGCCGCGCAGCTGGCCGGGTGCATCGAATGCGTAGAGGCTGCCCGAAGGGGCGGCCAGCGACATGTCGGCCACCATGGTGCCGGCGCGCAGGCGGCCCTGGCGGTCGCAGCGGCCGTCGTTGAAGCGCATGCCGGTCTGCGGGTGGTTCACCCGGGCGATCCATTCGCTGGTCAACGTGCCGTCGGTCTGCGGCGTCAGGCGTGCCACGCCGGTGGTCATGGCCGCGATCCACTGGCCGTGGGGCAGGGCGTCGCTGCCCGCGGCCAATGCGATGCAGCCGGTCTGCTCGGGCGTCGGCCACTGCCGGGCCTGGCCGCTGACGCTGCTCCAGCACCACAGCGCCTGGCCGGGGATGTCCACCCACCACAGGCTCTGGCGCGCGCTGTCCCAGACGGGGCTTTCGCCCACGCCGTTGCGCACGTCCAGCAGCAGTTCGGCTTGTTGGGAGCTCATGTCAATGACGATGCAGAAGGGTTTGTTCCAGCACACACCACGGAACTGGCTTTGCCAGGCCGTCGGTGTGGTCCCCTCGGGGGGAAGACGCGAAGCGGCGCAGGGGGGTGTTCATTTGTTCGGGTCGGCGACCACGAAGCCGCCGCCCTGGTAAATGGCGACCGGGTCGTTCAGGTCGGGTGCGGCGGTGCGGGCGAACACCGCGTCGCGGAACACGTCCGAGCTGTCCTGGGGCACGTAGCCGATGTGCCGGGCCCGGCTGTTGTCCCACCAGGTCACCGCGTTGTTGGACATGCCGAACACGATGCTGTGGCCCAGCACCGGGGTGGACAGGCAGGCGCCGATCAGGCGGTGCAGATCGTCGAAGCTCAGCCAGGTGGCGAGCATGCGGCGGTCCTTCGGTTCGGGGAACGACGAGCCGATGCGCACGCAGGCGGTCTCGATGCCGTAGCGGTCGAAGTAGAAGCGCGAGAGGTCTTCGCCGTAGGCCTTGCTCAGGCCATAGAAGCCGTCGGGGCGCGGCGGGTGGTCGGCCGTGATGGTTTCGCTCTGCTTGTAGAAGCCCACCACGTGGTTGGAGCTGGCGAACACCACGCGCTTGACGCCGTGCCGGCGGGCGGCTTCGTAGAGGTGGTACACGCCCAGGATGTTGGCCTGCAGGATCGCCTCGAACGGCGCCTCCACCGAAATGCCGCCCAGGTGCACGATGGCGTCACACCCGGCCACCGCCGCATCCACCGCCGCAGCGTCGGCCAGGTCGGCCAGGGCGATCTCTTCGCCCGCCTGGGCGTCGCCGAAGGCGTTCTTGTCCGACAGGCGCAGCACGTCGCAGTTGGCCTTCAGGCGCTCGCGCAGGGCGGTGCCCAGGCCGCCGGCGGCGCCGGTCAGCAGGATGCGGTGGTGGGTTTTCAGGGCAGAGGTCATGGTGTGGTGAGGTTTGCGAAAACGCTTGGACAGCCGTCCGGGCCTTTGCTACAGTTCGCTCAAATCGAGATGTCTGTCATACGTTGTCTGACAACTGGACCGCGATTGTGTGAACCCCACCCCGAGGTGTCAAGGAAAAATCGATGCTCTCCGTGAAAACCCTAGGTGATGCCGCCGCCCGTGCCCGCCGACCCCGCGGCCTGGTGCCCGAGATCGTGTCCGCGCTCGAAGCCGACATGCAGGGCGGGCGCCTGAACCCCGGCGACAAGCTGCCCACCGAGTCGGCGCTGATGGCGCGTTTCGAGGTCAGTCGCACCGTGGTGCGCGAGGCCATTTCGCGCCTGCAGGCGGCCGGGCGGGTCGAGACGCGGCACGGCATCGGCACCTTCGTGATCGCGCCGCGCGCGGCCGAGCCCAACTTCCGCATCGCACCCGAAGACTTCGCCACCGTCGCCGACGTGATCTCGCTGCTGGAGCTGCGCATCAGCCTGGAGAGCGAGGCCGCCAGCCTGGCCGCCCAGCGGCGGGACGAGGCCAGCCTAGCCGCCATGGGCGCGGCGCTGGGGGCGTTTGAAGCCGCCATCCGCGCCGATTCCGACGCTGTGCCGTCGGACTTCCAGTTCCACATGGAGGTGGCGCGCGCCACCGGCAACCGGCACTTCGCCGATCTCATGACCTACCTGGGCACCATGATCATTCCGCGCACGCGGCTCAAGACCGCGGGCGACGCGCCCGAGGGCCGACTGGCCTACCTGGAGCGTGTGCACCACGAGCACGAGAGCATCTACCGCGCGGTGCGCGACCGCGATGCCGAGGCCGCCCGCGCCGCCATGCGCACCCACCTGGCCAACAGCCGCGAACGCCTGCGTCGCGCCCAGGCCAGCGAGAACGGTGCCGCCCACTAGGCCCTGTTCACGGCCCGGCGCGGGGCGGGTTTTGTCCCGACGCCGCAACTCCCCCGCCTTCTTGCTTTATCGTTCTTAGTTGTCAGACAACTGTTGACTACTCCCACC
>NZ_JBPCSJ010000258.1:0-18619 GCF_051007235.1 Hydrogenophaga sp.
CCGATCAGCGGGTTGAGCAGCTTGGCCAGGTTCTTGTCGGGCGTGAGGTTGCCGTTGCCCACCAGGAACCAGAAGAAGCCGGCCACGCCCAGCAGGCCCAGCCCCACCACCAGCATGCCGGTGATGGCGCCACCGCGGAAGGCCACGTCCAGCGCCGGGCCGATGCCCTTGGTGGCGGCTTGTGCGGTGCGGACGTTGGCGCGCACCGATATGTTCATGCCGATAAAGCCGCAAGCGCCCGAGAGCACCGCGCCCAGCACGAAGCCGATGGCACTGGCGCCGTCCAGAAACACCCCGATGAGGATGGCCAGCACCACGCCGACAACGCCGATCGTGGTGTATTGCTTGGCAAGATAGGCCGCGGCACCCGCCTGGATGGCCCCCGCGATTTCCTGCATGCGGGCGTTGCCCGCGTCCTGAGAAAGAATCCAGCTGCGCGACCAGAAACCGTAGACCACGGCCACCAGCCCGCACACCAGCGCAAAGACCAGCGCAGATTGTCCAACCATCGTTTTCTCCTGCTCGAATTGCGTTTGACTTGGAGGGGGCAACGCCGTGAGGGGAGCCCCCGCTGCGTTGCTTCCTCGCGTCCGTCGCGCACCTTTGAAGGGGTGGGGCAGGGCGATTGGCCAACGGAATCAATGTAGCGGGAATTGCTTCAGTCGCGAACTGATCTGTGTCATGAAGTCAGGCTGGAATCAGTAAAATCAGGGTTAATCCCCAGCGCTGGCGGTCACGATCGCAGCGTTTCATGTCCGGTCCGTGACACCCTGGGAGTCAAGGGGACCGTCTCTGTTTTCCATCAACCCTCAGAAGAATCTATGTCTCTCGACAACGTCACCCCTGGCAGCAAGGTTCCCGAAGCGTTCAACGTGATCATCGAAATCCCGATGAACGCCGACCCGATCAAGTACGAAGTGGACAAGGAAACCGGTGCCATCTTCGTGGACCGTTTCATGAGCACCGCCATGCACTACCCGACCAACTACGGTTACGTGCCCAAGACCCTCTCGGGTGACGGTGACCCGGTCGACGTGCTGGTGATCACGCCCGTGCCGCTGATCCCCGGCGTGGTGGTGCCCTGCCGCGCCATCGGTATCCTGAAAATGACCGACGAGGCCGGCGAAGACGGCAAGGTGCTGGCTGTGCCGACCGACAAGATCCTGTCGCTGTACAGCCGCTGGCAAAAGCCGGAAGACCTGAACCCGATGCGCCTGAAGGCCATCGAGCATTTCTTCGAGCATTACAAGGACCTGGAAGCGGGCAAGTGGGTGAAGGTCCAGGGCTGGGAAGGCAAAGAGTCCGCCCACAAGGAAATCACAGACGGCATTGCCGCCTACAACAAGGCCAACAGCTGATCGTCTGCCACCCTTGAAAAAAAGGCCTGCCGGGGCAACCCGGCAGGCCTTTTTTGTGGCGGTTTGGACCGATCGATGGTCGGGTCAGGACTGGGTCGCGTCGATGTCGCCGCGGTATTCGATCTTGCCACGCACACGAGCGCGAGGGTGCATGTCGATCAGTTCGTCATAGCTGGCATCGCCGATCAGGGTCGCCGAGCCGGTGATCTCCAGCGCCTTGCGCGCGATCACGGTGCCCACCACCTTGCCTTCGATGAACACATAGTCCGCTTCCAGGCGGGTGTTCTCGATCACGCCGGTGGCGCCCACGTGCAGGGTGCCACCGTTCTCAAACGTGATGTTGCCCTTGAGCTGACCGTCGACCTTGATGCCCTGGTCGCGCGTGGTGTGGAAGTTGCCATCGAACACGGCGCCTTCGGCAATCAGGCTGGTGATGGCCGAGAGGCGTTCGGCTGGGACGAGGCGGGTGGATGCGGGGTTGTTCATGGTCAGGGTTCCTTGCTGTGCAACCAGTTTTCGGGTTTCAGAGGGGGGGATGGTTCGGGGTCGCGCTCAGCGCCGGGCTGGGGAGCGGTGCTGGCCGTGGACATCTGCGGTGCCGCGGCCCAACGGCTCTCGAATTTCAACGCCAAGGGTTGGGGCAGCTCTTCGCCTTCCGGGCTGTATTCGACGGCCTGCGGCGTGTTGGGATCGGGTTCGGTGGATTCGGGTACGGCCACCGGTGCAGGTTCTGCAGGCGCGGCAGCGGGCGACGGCGCGACCGCTGGGGCGGGCGATCCTTCCGCCAACAGCTGCAGCTGCTGCCATGGGGTGGGCCAGCCCGGCAGCACACCCAACCACAACCAGGCGGCCACACCGAAGACCGCCAGCGCCGGCATCAGGTAGCGCGACGCGGCCCACAGCACCCACCGCAAGGCCACGCGGCGCCGGGCCACCCAGCGGCCGCGCTGCCAGCTGGCCTGCAGCGCGGCACGGCGCAACGCCTCGGCGTCCGGCACGGGCGTCACGGGCGGAGGCGTGAAAGTGGTGACTGATCGGCGCCACAGCATGAACGGTGTCAGACCCCTGCCTTCTGGGGCGACACGCGTTCCAGCGTGGCGTTCAGGTCGGCACCGTTGACCTGGATGCGGCCATAGCGCACCAGGCCGTGCACGCTGGCGGTGTCGTGCAGGGCCACTTCGCCTTGGCCCGAGTCGAGCACGCCCTCGGTGCGCCCCATCACAGAAATTTTTTGCGCGGTGATGTCGCCTTTGACGTGTCCGGTCTCGGTCACGACCACCGAAACGACCACGCCGTCGGCCTGCGTGAGGTTGCCTTCCACCAGGCCGGCCACGCTGCATGGCCCGCGCAACAGCGCGTTGCCCACAAAGTGCATGCCTTCGGCCACCAGGCTGCGCGCCGTGGCGCTGTCGTGGTCGCCCATGGCCGGCAAGGCCTGCACCTCGGTGTGCAGGGTGGGCAGGGTGGCCGCCTGGCTGGGCGGCATGGACCGACCCACGTCCACTTCCAGTGTGGTCGGGTTGGCGTAGTCATCGCTGTAGCCGTTCTCAGGCAATCCCTGGTCGTTCATGTCGGGTGTTCCCATGTCTTGTTCGAGGTGTCGGTCCGGTTGCTGGTAACGGTGGGATTTCATGGCGACGCTGGGCGGTTAGGGACTTTCCGTGGGGGCGGCGTGCACGTCGTGCAGCACCGGCAGTTGGTCACCCAGTTTGAGCGTCTTGAACGGGCCCTGCAAGTCGGCGCCTTCGTACAGTTGCAGGCGACGTGCCATCAGGGTGCCGGTGGACACGCCGGTTTTGGACACGTAGGCCATGCCCCGGCATTCCAGGCTGGTGTCGTGCGGGTTGCCACCGGCCGCACCGAGTCGTCCGAACAGGTAGAGGTCTCCGCTGACGCGGATGCGGCCGCGCACCACGCCGCCGGTCCAGACGATCAGCCGCCCGTTGACCCGCACCTGGCCCGAGATTTCACCTTGCACGAGCAAGCCGCCATCGAACTGCAGGTCGCCGTCGAGCACCGTTCCCGCCGCCACACGGTTGACCACGTTCATCGCGATCGGGTCCAGGGTCAGCGTGTCTTGCGGCGTTTTCAGCTCCACAACCAGACTCCCCAGAAGACCGCCGTGCCCACCAGCGCTAGGCCACCGGCCAGCGCGATCAACAGTGCTCGGCGTTCCAGCGCGCGGCGCACCCGGCCGGGGCGCAGGCGCGGATGGCCAACGGGGTCGCAGGCGTGGCTGAGCACGGCCCATTCTTGCCAGACGCGGCTGAGCCGGCTTTCGCCGGTGCAGGGATCGACCTGGAGCCCATCCGCGTGATGGTTGGGTGACGCCTGACGCCGGCCCAGCAGCACCGAGAGCGGGGCCCCCACGATGGTGTGGGTGAAAAAGGCGTCGGTTTCATCCATGGGGGCGGAGTGTACAGAATGTGTAACTAAAGATTACATGTCATGCGCTTGGCGCATGACGCATGTCACGCGAAGGCAGTCACCGCGCGATGGCTCACGCCCGATTGTGCGGCAAGGGCGCAGGCGCTTCGTTCGGTGGCTTGAGCGGGCTGCGCCGTTCCAGTTCGCGCAGATAGTGGTCCACGCCCGAGCCTTCCCGCTCCAGAAAGCGCTCCACGGCGTCGGCAAAGGCCGGGTGTGCCAGCCAGTGGGCGCTGGTGGTGCGCACCGGCAGCAGAGCGCGGGCCATCTTGTGCTCGCCTTGTGCGCCGCCCTCGAAGCGCCGGAACCCGTGCGCGATGCACCACTGGAGGGGCTGGTAGTAACAGGCTTCGAAGTGCAGGCAGTCGACCCGTTCCAGCGCGCCCCAGTAGCGCCCGTACGCCACACCGCGCTCGGCGTCGATGCCGATCAGGCTGCTGGCCATGGGGTGGCCATCGCGCTCGGCGATGAACAGCAGCCAGTGCTCGGGCAGGGTGCGTGAGAGCCGCGCAAACGTGTCGCGGCTGAGGTAGGGCGCGTTGCCGTGTTCCAGGTAGGTGCGCTCGTAGCAGCGGTAGAAAAAATCCCAGTCCGACTCGGTGATAGCCGCGCCCTGCGCATGCCGAAAGACCACACCGGCATCCGTCACCTTGCGCCGTTCTTGCCGGATCTTCTTGCGCTTGTCCTGCTGCAGGCTGCCCAGGAAGTGCTCGAAATCGCGGAAACGGGTCTCGGCACCGTCTTCATCAGCGGTGGGCGTTCCGGGTGCGCGGTTGTGCCAGTGGAACTGCACGGTGTGGCGCAGCATCAGGCCAGCGGTGGCGCACGCTCGCACGTCCTGGTCCTGCAGGAACAGCAGGTGCAGCGATGACAGACCCTGGTCCTGCGTGCGTTGCAGCAGCGCTTGCACCAGCGCCGCTCGCGCAGCGCCGTCGGCGGCCAGCAGACGTGCGCCGGGCACGGGGGTGAAGGGCACAGCCACGAGACCCTTGGGGTAGTAACGCAGCCCGTGTTGTTCGTAGGCGTTAGCCCAGGACCAGTCGAACACGTATTCACCATAAGAGTGCTGCTTGATGTACAGCGGGCAGGCCGCCTGCAGCGACCCGGCCCGCCAGAGCGTCACAAAGCCGGGTTGCCAGCCGGTGTCGGCGGTGGCGCAGCCGCTTTCGTGCAGGGCGCAGAGGTATTCGAGGCGCACGAACGGGCTGGGGTCGGCCTCGTGGGCGAGCAGGGCGTTCCACGCAGCGGCGGGAATGTCCGCGGGGTGGTCGAACACCCGGATGACATAATCGTTTGGCCCTGGCGCGACGTCGCTTTCGCTGCCAGACGGCTCTGCGCGAACCCCCATTTGTTTCCCTCGTTGTTCCGAATCCATGACGCTCAAAATCAGTGTGGCCCAGCTCAATTTTGTGGTGGGCGACATGGCGGGCAACGCCCGTCGTATCGCCCAGGCCGCACGCGAGGCGCAGGCCCGCGGCGTGCGCGTGCTGCTCACGCCCGAACTGGCGCTGTGCGGCTACGCTGCCGAAGACCTGTTCCTGCGACCGGCCTTCATCGACGCCTGCGATCATGCGCTCAAAGCGCTGGCGGCCGAGACGGCCGACCTGAAAGACCTGCACATCGTGGTGGGGCATCCGGCCCGGCTAGATGCATCGGGCCGGCGCGAGCGCAGCGTGTCGGTGGCCAGCCTGTACAACGCGGCCAGCGTGCTGAGTGCTGGCCGCATCACGCACACCTACGCCAAGCGCGCGCTGCCCAACTACCAGGTGTTTGACGAGCGACGCTATTTCGTGCCGGGCCACCAGCCTTGCGTGTTCGATGTGCCGGGCGACGACGGTCGGCCGGTGCGGCTGGGCCTGCTGATCTGCGAAGACGCCTGGTTCGATGCGCCGGCGGCGGACGCCAAGGCCGCGGGCGCCGAGGTGCTGGCGGTCATCAACGCCTCGCCCTTCCACACCGGCAAGGGCGGCGAGCGCGAGGCCACGATGCGCGAACGCGCGAGCGCCGTCGGGCTGCCGCTGGTGTATGCCCACCTCGTGGGTGGGCAGGACGAAATCGTGTTCGAGGGCCGCAGCTTTGTGCTGAACGCCGACGGCGCGCTGGCCGGCCGCGCCATCAGCTTTGAAGAATCGAAGTTCGACATGGCGTTCGCCCGCCACAGCGATGGCTGGCACATCACGGCCGATACCGACCGGGCCCACAGCCAGGAGGCAGACCTGTGGCATGCCCTGGTGCTGGGGGTGCGCGACTACATCGGCAAGAACGGCTTCCCCGGTGCGCTGCTGGGCCTGTCCGGCGGCATCGATTCGGCCCTGGTGCTGGCCATAGCGGTGGACGCGCTGGGCCAGGACCGGGTGCGTGCGGTCATGATGCCGTCGCCGTACACCGCTGACATTTCCTGGATCGACGCGCGCGATATGGCCGCGCGCATGGGGGTGCGCTACGACGAGATCGCCATCGCACCCGAGTTCGAGGCGTTCAAGGCTTCGTTGGCGCCGCTGTTCGAAGGCCGCGCTGAAGACACCACCGAAGAGAACCTGCAGGCGCGCATCCGTGGCACGCTGCTGATGGCGCTGTCCAACAAGTTCGGCTCTATCGTGCTGACCACCGGCAACAAGAGCGAAATGGCCACCGGCTACTGCACGCTGTATGGCGACATGGCGGGCGGTTTTGCGGTCATCAAAGACGTGGCCAAGACCATGGTTTTCCGGCTGGCACGCTGGCGCAACGCGCACGACCCTTACGGCACGGGTGCCAACCCGATCCCCGAGCGCATCATCACCCGCCCACCCAGTGCAGAGTTGCGGCCCGACCAGAAAGACCAGGACAGCCTGCCCGAGTACGACGTGCTGGACGCCATCATCGAACGCTACATGGAGAACGACCTCAGCCCGGCGCAGATCGTGGCCGAAGGCTTCGCCAAAGCCGACGTGGACAAGGTGGTGCGTCTCATCCGCATCAACGAATACAAGCGCCGGCAGGCGCCGGTCGGCATCCGCGTGACGCACCGCAGCTTCGGCAAAGACTGGCGCTACCCCATCACCAGCCAATACCGCGCCTGAAGGCTTGGGGCCATGCGGCTTCCCAGCCTGCTGGCGCACGACCCTTGGGCATAATCGACGACCCAAGCCACCCGACCCGCACTGGAGACACCTATGAAGCAGATCACCGCCGTCATCAAACCGTTCAAGCTCGAAGAAGTGCGCGAGGCCCTGGCCGAGCAGGGCGTGACCGGTCTGACGGTGACCGAGGTCAAGGGCTTCGGGCGTCAGAAGGGACACACCGAGCTGTACCGCGGTGCCGAGTACGTGGTGGACTTCCTGCCCAAGGTGAAGGTCGAGGTTGTGGTCAAGACCGACGATGTGGACCGCTGCGTCGATGCGATCATCCGCGCCGCGCGCACCGGCAAGATCGGTGACGGCAAGATCTTCGTGACGCCGGTCGAGCGTGTGGTGCGCATCCGAACCGGTGAGCAGGACGAAACCGCGGTTTGATGCTGCTTGCGGACGCGCTCAGATCGCGTCCAGGCGGGGTGCGGGCGACAGGCCAGCGGCCTGCACGAGATCGGGCAACAGACGCGTGGCGTCTCTGTCCACGTGCACCAGGTCCATCTGCCACTCGCCCATGAACTGCTGCTGCACCGTGTGGCGCAAGAACTGCAGCAGCCCGTCGTAATAGCCGCTAAGGTTGAGCAGACCGACCGGCTTGTCGTGGTAGCCCAGCTGGCGCCAGGTCCAGACTTCAAAAAACTCTTCGAACGTGCCGATGCCGCCCGGCAGCGCAAGAAAGGCATCGGCGTGTTCGGCCATGAGGCGCTTGCGCTCGTGCATGGTGTCCACCACATGCAGTTCGGTGCAGCTGTGGTTGGCCCACTCCTTTTCGACCAGCGCCTTGGGGATCACGCCGATCACCCGGCCTCCCGCGTCCAGCGTGGCCTGTGCCACCGTGCCCATCAGGCCGTTGTTGCCGCCGCCGTAGACCAACTGGCCGCCGTGCTGGCCAATCCATTGACCGACGAGCCGGGCGGCGTCTGTGAAGTGGGGTTCACTGCCCGGGCGCGAGCCGCAGTAGACGCAGACGGAAAAAGCAGGCGAGGTCATGTGAGTTGAGGTGTGAAACGGGGTCAGCCCAGGCGTGCCCAGAGGGCCGCCACCCAGATGCCGGCGCACACCAGCAGGCTCAGCAGCACGGCAGCGCTGCCCATGTCCTTGGCACGCTTGGACAGGTCGTGCCATTCGGGGCCGATGCGGTCGATGGCGCTCTCCACACCGGTGTTGAGCAATTCCACCACCATGACCATGAGCACGGAGCCGGCCAGCAAGCCCACTTCCACCCAGTCCTGACCGAGCCAAAAAGCCAGCGGCACCAGGACCGCCGCGGCGATGGCTTCCTGCCGGAAGGCGGTTTCGCCCCAGCCGGCGCGCAGCCCGGCCAATGAATAGCCGAAGGCGTGCGCCATGCGGGACAGCCCGGTGCGTTGCTTCTGGGCGTTGACGGGTTCGCGCGGGGTCATGGGTGCCAGAACTTTCTGCGTTTGGGGGGCTCGGCGGGTTTGTGGTGCACCAGGCGCGTGCCGGCCAGCGCATCGTGCAGGAACTGGCGTTGCGGGTGGAAACGCGACAAGGTGGCCCAGATGGCCACCCAGCCGATCACGATCACGGCGAGTTCTCCGCCCGGCAGGCCGTACAGCCCACCCACCGCCAGAGGCGGCAGGAACCACAGCCAGGACAGCGTGTAGCGCAGCAGGGCACGGGCTTGCGTCAGCGCCGCGCCGTGACGGTCCACCACCCGGATGTGCCAGGTCTTCATGGCCAGCGTCTGGCCCTTGGCCCAGAACCAGGTGAAGTAAATGCCAAACACCACGAACAGGAAGGCCTGCTGCATGTGGCGGTTGTCCAGGGCGTGGCGCGTCTGGGTGAGGGTGGAAAACAGGTAACCCGAGATGAACACGACGCCGAACATCAGCATGCCTTCGTAGAGCCAGCAGGCCATGCGGCGGGCGACGGGTGGGGAGGTGAGCGGGGGTGGAGCAGGCGTCTGGGCGGCTGTGTGGGGCTGTGTGGCGGTCATGTCTGGGCGTCGGCAAAGGCCCGGAATTGTCGCATCGCGGCGAAGTCCGCCCGATTTCGCCAGAGGTGTCGCCCCAAAGTCATGCGGCAATGCAATAATGTCGGGCTGCAATTCAAAAAAGCAAACGGGTCTAGGTCCGGCGGGGTATGTGTCCGCTCATGTCCTTTGGCCTCAAGTTCCAACGCCGCCTCACAAGGGTGGGTGAAGGAGCACCCAAGGTATTTCGTCAGAGAAATTCTCGAAAGGTTCATCATGGAAATCACCAAGGCCGAAATGGCCTCGGCAGCCGCTGCTGCCACGCAATCCCCCGCTCCCGAACAGCTCAACGGCGCCGAAATCATGGTCCGCGCCCTGCAAGCCGAAGGTGTTAAGTACATCTGGGGTTACCCGGGCGGTGCGGTGCTCTACATCTACGACGCCCTGTACAAGCAGGACACCATGCAGCACGTGCTGGTGCGTCATGAGCAGGCGGCGGTGCACGCGGCGGACGGCTACGCACGCGCCACCGGTGACGTCGGCGTGGCTCTGGTCACCTCCGGCCCTGGCGTGACCAATGCCATCACCGGCATCGCCACCGCTTACACCGACAGCATTCCGATGGTCATCATCACCGGTCAGGTGCCGTCGGCCGCCATCGGCTCGGATGCTTTCCAGGAGTGCGACACCGTTGGCATCACGCGACCCGTCGTCAAGCACAACTTCCTGGTGAAGGATGTGCGCGACATGGCCATGGTGATGAAGAAGGCTTTCCACATCGCCCGCACGGGCCGCCCTGGCCCGGTGGTGGTGGACATTCCCAAGGACATTTCGTTCAACAAGACCGCCTGGACGGGGTATCCCGAGACGGTCGAAATGCGCTCCTACAACCCGGTGCGCAAGGGCCACGGCGGCCAGATCCGCAAGGCCCTGCAGTTGCTGCTGGCGGCCAAGCGCCCCTACATCTACACGGGTGGCGGCGTGCTGCTGGGCAACGCCGTGCAGGAACTGCGCACGCTGGTTGACCTGCTGGGTTACCCCGTGACCCACACGCTGATGGGCCTGGGCGCCTACCCAGCGACCGACCGCAAATTCCTGGGCATGCTGGGCATGCACGGCACGGTCGAGGCCAACCACACCATGCAGAACTGCGACGTGCTGCTGGCCGTGGGCGCGCGCTTCGATGACCGCGTGATCGGCAACCCCAAGCACTTCGCCTCGGTGGAGCGCAAGATCATCCACATCGACATCGATCCGTCGAGCATCGCGAAGCGCGTCAAGGTTGACGTGCCCATCGTCGGCGACGTCAAGGACGTGCTGACCGAGCTGATCAACATGATCAAGGAAGGCCAGACCAAACCCGATGAGAAGGCGCTGTCGGCCTGGTGGGAAACCATCGAGGGCTGGCGTTCGCGCGACTGCCTGCGCTTCGACCGTTCCAACACCCAGGTGATCAAGCCGCAGGCCGTGGTGGAGCAGCTGTGGAGCCTGACCAAGGACGACGACTGCTACATCACGTCCGATGTGGGCCAGCACCAGATGTTCGCAGCGCAGTTCTACAAGTTCAACGAGCCGCGCCGCTGGATCAACTCAGGCGGTCTGGGCACCATGGGTGTGGGCCTGCCGTACGCCATGGGCATCAAGCTGGCCAAGCCCAATGCCGACTGCTGGTGCGTCACGGGCGAGGGCTCGATCCAGATGAATATTCAGGAACTGTCGACCTGCCAGCAGTACGGCACGCCGGTCAAGATCCTGGCGCTGAACAACCGTTACCTGGGCATGGTGCGCCAGTGGCAGGAACTGATTTACCAGGGCCGCTACAGCCACAGCTACATGGACGCGCTGCCGAACTTCGTGAAGCTGGCCGAAGCGTACGGTCATGTCGGCATGCTGGTCGAGCGTCCGCAAGACGTCGAGGCGGCTCTGCGCGAAGCGCGCGCCATCAAGGACCGCTGTGTCTTCATTGATGTACGCACCGACCCGACGGAAAACGTCTGGCCGATGGTGGAAGCCGGCAAGGGCATCACCGAAATGCTGCTGGGCTCCGAAGAGCTCTGATCCATCCCCCGCTGGTGCCGTGGCGTGCAAGCGTCTGGCGCCAGCATCTCCCTTCGACGAATCTATCTGCAGCCGAGCCTGCGCATTACCGTGCGCAGGGGAGGGCTCAGAAAAGAGGAATCTTCATCATGAAACACATCATCGCTGTCCTGCTCGAAAACGAAGCCGGTGCGCTCTCGCGCGTCGTCGGTCTGTTCTCGGCCCGTGGTTACAACATCGAATCGCTCACCGTGGCGCCGACGGAAGATCCGTCGCTCTCGCGCATGACCATCCAGACCACCGGGTCGGACGACGTCATCGAACAGATCACCAAGCACCTGAACCGCCTGATCGAAGTGGTGAAGGTGGTGGACCTGACCGAGGGCGCTTACACCGAGCGCGAACTCATGCTGGTGAAGGTGCGTGCGGTCGGTAAGGAGCGCGAGGAGATGAAGCGCATGGCCGACATCTTCCGCGGCCGCATCATCGACGTGACCGAGAAGAGCTACACCATCGAGCTCACCGGCGACCAGGGCAAGAACGACGCTTTCCTGGATGCCATCGACCGCAGCGCGATCCTGGAGACCGTGCGCACGGGCGCCTGCGGCATCGGTCGCGGCGAGCGCAGCCTTCGCGTTTAAGATTGCAGGTTTTTCGGGCTCAGCCGAACCGCCGTTCGGGCTGGGCCTGTCGAGGGCCTTCGACGGGCTCATGTTCGAACGGCACACCAATACCCCCAAAGAGGAATGACCATGAAAGTTTTCTACGACAAAGACTGTGACCTGAGCCTGATCAAGGGCAAGACGGTGGCCATCATCGGCTACGGTTCGCAAGGCCACGCCCACGCCCAGAACCTGAACGACAGCGGCGTGAAGGTCGTGGTCGGTCTGCGCAAGGGCGGCGCTTCCTGGGACAAGGTGGGCAAAGCCGGCCTGACCGTGATGGAAGTCAACGACGCCGTGAAAGCTGCTGATGTCGTCATGATCCTGCTGCCCGACGAGCAGATCGCCGAGGTCTACACCAACAACGTCGCGCCCAATATCAAGCAGGGTGCCTCGCTGGTGTTCGCCCATGGCTTCAACGTGCACTACAACCAGGTCGTGCCCCGCGCCGATCTGGATGTGTGGATGGTCGCGCCCAAGGCCCCCGGCCACACCGTGCGCAACACCTACACCCAGGGTGGCGGCGTGCCCCACCTGATCGCGGTGCACCAGGACAAGTCCGGCAAGGCCCGTGATCTGGCCCTGAGCTATGCCATGGCCAACGGCGGCGGCAAGGCCGGCATCATCGAGACCAACTTCAAGGAAGAGACCGAGACCGACCTGTTCGGCGAGCAGGCCGTGCTGTGCGGCGGTGCGGTCGAGCTGATCAAGATGGGTTACGAGACCCTGGTTGAAGCTGGCTACGCCCCTGAAATGGCCTACTTCGAGTGCCTGCACGAGCTCAAGCTGATCGTCGACCTGATCTACGAAGGCGGCATCGCCAACATGAACTACTCGATCTCCAACAACGCGGAGTTCGGTGAGTACGTGACCGGTCCGGAAGTGATCAACGAAGAGTCGCGCAAGGCCATGCGCAACGCGCTCAAGCGCATCCAGAACGGTGACTACGCGAAGATGTTCATCCAGGAAGGTCGCCTGAACTATCCGAGCATGACCGCCCGCCGCCGCAACACTGCCGATCACCAGATCGAAGTGGTTGGTGCCAAGCTGCGCGCCATGATGCCCTGGATCGCCAAAAACAAGCTGGTCGACCAGACCCGCAACTGATCGCCTCGGCGTTCACGACAAAGGCCACTTCGGTGGCCTTTGTCATTTCTGGCGAACTGGCCACTGGCTTACACTGCCAGCATTGCCCTACGGGCCTCAAACGGTTTCACATGCAAGACGGTACCGAACCCCTCCAAGACAGCGGCCAGGAGGCCCCCAAGCGCAGCAAGGGCATCTACATGCTGCCCAATATGATCACCCTGGCGGCCTTGTTTGGCGGCTTCTACGCCATCGTGATGGCCATGAACGGCCGCTTCGATCTGGCGACCCTCGGCATCTTTGCGGCCATGGTGCTCGACAGCATGGATGGGCGCGTCGCACGCCTGACCAACACGCAGAGCGCGTTTGGCGAGCAGATGGACTCCTTGTCGGACATGGTCTCCTTCGGCGCGGCTCCAGCGCTGGTGGCCTACGTCTGGGTGCTCAAGGACATCGGTCGCTGGGGCTGGATCGCTGCCTTCGTGTACTGTGCCTGTGCCGCTCTGCGGCTGGCGCGTTTCAACGTCAACACCGGCGTGGTGGATAAGCGTTACTTCCAGGGTCTGCCATCGCCTGCGGCCGCGGCCCTGGTGGCCGGTCTCATCTGGCTGGCCAACGAACTGGAGCTGGACCGCACTGCGCTGACGTGGCCGCTGTTTGCGCTGACGCTGTACGCTGGCCTGACCATGGTGACCAACGTCCCGTTCTACAGTTTTAAGGACCTGAGTCTCAAGAAGAGCGTGCCGTTCGCGGCCATCGTGCTGGTGGCGCTGGGCATTGCCGTGATCAATATCCACCCGCCCACGGTGCTGTTCGGGGTTTTCATGATCTATGGTTTCTCTGGCTACGCCATGTACTTCTGGCGCCGGTCCAAGGGGCGTCCCACCAGTGTCATCAGCACGTCCACCGACGAGCCGGACGAGCGTGGCCTGCACGAGTGACCCGGTCCTTATGACGTCGATGGTTTTCCTCTATCTGGGTGCCCAAGGCTTTGTGCTACATTGCACCACATGAAACATGTTTCGTTTGCGCTACTACTGGATGTCCTTGACGGGCAGGTTCGGTAACGCGCGAGCGACTTCCTACAACGGCCCGTTTGCACCCGCAGCGGGCCGTTTTGTTTTCTACTGCGGGTTTTTTCAAGTGCTGCCCACGAGGCAACCCACCGGAGAATCACATGACCGACAAGCTCATCATTTTTGACACCACCTTGCGCGATGGAGAACAGTCGCCTGGCGCGTCCATGACCAAGGACGAGAAGCTGCGCATCGCCCGCCAGTTGGAGCGCCTGAAGGTGGATGTGATCGAGGCCGGTTTTGCCGCCAGTTCCAACGGAGACTTCGATTGTGTGCAGGCCATTGCCAACACGATCAAGGAGTCCACGGTGTGCTCGCTGGCCCGTGCGAACGACCGCGACATTTCGCGTGCGGCCGAAGCGCTCAAGGACGCCAACCGTGCCCGCATCCACACTTTCATCGCGACCAGCCCGCTGCACATGGAGAAAAAGCTGCGCATGACACCCGATCAGGTGTTCGAGCAGGCCAAGCAGTCGGTGCGTTTTGCCCGCAACTTGGTGGAGGACATCGAGTTCAGCGCCGAGGACGGTTACCGCTCAGAGATCGACTTCCTGGCCCGTGTGGTCGAAGCGGTGATCAACGAGGGTGCCACCACGATCAATATCCCGGATACCGTTGGCTATGCCGTCCCGGAGCTGTACGGCCACTTCATCAAGACATTGCGCGAGAAGGTGCCCAATTCCGACAAGGCGATCTGGTCTGTTCACTGCCACAACGACTTGGGCATGGCGGTGGCCAACTCGCTGTCTGGCGTCAAGATTGGTGGTGCACGCCAGGTGGAGTGCACGATCAACGGCCTGGGGGAGCGTGCCGGCAACTGTTCGCTCGAAGAAATCGTGATGGCGGTCAAGACGCGCCGCGACTACTTCAACCTCGATGTCGGCATCGACACCAGCCAGATCGTGCCAGCCAGCCGCATGGTCAGCCAGACCACCGGTTTTGTGGTGCAGCCCAACAAGGCGGTGGTGGGTGCGAATGCGTTTGCACACGCTTCAGGCATTCATCAGGACGGCGTTCTCAAAGCACGCGACACTTACGAAATCATGAGGGCCGAAGACGTGGGCTGGAGCGCCAACAAGATCGTGCTGGGCAAGCTCAGCGGCCGCAACGCCTTCAAGCAGCGCCTGCAGGACCTCGGGATCGAGATGGAATCCGAATCGGAGATCAACACGGCCTTCGCCAAGTTCAAGGAACTGGCCGATCGCAAGAGCGAGATCTTCGACGAGGACATCCTGGCCTTGTGCAGCGACGAGAGCGTCACCGCTGAAAAGGAACACTACGGCTTCGTATCGCTGGCACAAAGGTCCGAGACTGGCGAGCGCCCCCACGCGGAAATCGTGATCACAGTGGCGGGTAAGGAAGTCAAGGCGACTTCCGACGGTAACGGCCCGGTCGATGCCTCGCTCAGGGCCATCGAGTCGCACGTCAAGAGCGGCGCTGAAATGGTGCTGTATTCGGTCAACGCGATCAGCGGGTCGACAGAAAGCCAGGGCGAGGTCACGGTGCGCCTGCAGCACTCGGGTCGGGTGGTCAATGGTGTGGGAGCAGATCCCGACATCATCGTGGCGTCGGCCAAGGCCTATCTGAGTGCCCTCAACAAGCTCAGCAGCAAGGCTGATCGTGTCGCAGCGCAAGGCTGAAATTAAGAAAAATCAAGGACTTGTCATACAAACTTACTCACGAGGGACGAATTGGCGTCGTCATTGACCGCAATTCGATCCATCATGAGGAAGTGTTTACAAGTTTTTGATATTGCTAGATTTTTTGCTTTTGCTTATACTCCGAGCCAGTGGGTTTAATGGGTTGGAGTGGGCACATGATTCATCGCATGCAAGGCATCCGTTACGCGCTGAAGCTGGCGGCTGGGGCGGTGCTGACCGTCGGTTTGTCCGTCTCGGTGCCGGCATCCGCAGCCAGCGCTGCCGCAAGCACTGGCAAGGCCAAGAAAACCGTCGTTGCCAAGTCTGCCGACAAGGGCAAAAAGCCCGTGGTGGCCAAATCGGGTGCAGGGAAAACCGCAGCGGCGGTACGTACCGCCCAGAAGTCCACCAGCAAAAAGTCCGTGATTGCAGCGGCCCGTGGCAGCAAAAAAGGAGCGCTTCAAGCGAAAGCCTCCTCGGCGCGTGCATCCAAGCTGGCCAAGGCAGTGCGGCCCGAACGTCTGGCGCGAACGTCTGGTCTGAAAAATCAACCGATTCGTCTGGCCTCAGGCAAAGCCAAGCCCGACGCCAGAGCCGAGATGTTGGCGGCTTCCGTTGTCCGGGTGCCCGTGGAACCCCGCGTTTCTGCGGGTGAGCGTTTGGGCCTACGGGACTCGCACGACGCGTTGGACCTCAATTCGAGTGTGGCCCTGGTGGTGGACCAAGACACCAGCGAAGTGCTGTTCAGCAAGAACGACACCGCGGTGCTGCCGATCGCTTCACTCACGAAGCTGATGACCGGTCTGGTGATCGCTGACGCGCATCTGTCGCTGGACGAACAGATCACGATCACGGAAGACGACGCGCAGGTGTATCGCAACAGCCGGCTCGCGGTGGGTACCACGCTGTCGCGTGGTGAGTTGATGCACCTGGCCTTGATGTCGAGTGAAAACCGCGCGGCGAATGCCCTGGGCCGGACGTATCCCGGCGGCTCCGAGCAGTTCGTGCGTTTGATGAATGCCAAGGCCCGTGAGCTGGGCATGCGCGACACGCGCTATGTCGAACCGACCGGTCTGTCGAGTCAGAACCAGTCCAGCGCACGCGACCTGGCGACGCTGGTGTCGGTCGCCTATGAGCGTCCCATCTTGCGCAGCCTGTCCACCTCACCCAGCCACCAGCTGGAACTGGGTCGTCGTACGCTGCAGTACAACAATTCAAACCGGCTGATCCGTAACCCCGAATGGGAGATCGGTCTTCAGAAGACGGGCTACATCTCGGAAGCGGGACGTTGCCTCGTGATGCAGGCCAAGGTGGCCGGACGCAAGCTGATCATGGTGTTCCTGGACTCCGCCGGCAAACTCAGCCGTGCGCAGGATGCCGAGCGTGTTCGCCGCTGGGTTGAGGCCCAAAGCATCCAGCAGTATTTCGTTCGGCCCCAGGGCTGATGACGGCTCGCAGACCACCATGAAAAACGGCCCTTGTGAGGGCCGTTTTTCATGGTGTGTCCCCGTGGCCGTTTCAGCGCGGTGTTGCCAGCGTCGTCTGCGCCGTGGGGCATCCCAGGGCCGCCGAAATTTCGGCTGCTGTGGCGCGGAGCTTGGGGACCCAGTTCTCGTCGATGCGATCGGCCGGTGCTGAAATCGACAGGCCGGCGACCAGCTTGCATTGATCGTCGTAAATGCCAGCGGCCATGCAGCGCACACCCAGCTCCAGCTCCTCGTTGTCGCGGGCCATGCCGGCCTGACGGCACTGGTTGAGCTCGCGTTCCAGCGTGGGCAACTGCGTCAGGCTGTTGCGGGTGTTGCCCGCCAGGCCGGTGCGTGTGGCGTAGGCCCGCACGCGCTGTGGTTCGTCGGCCGCCAGGAAAAGCTTGCCCACCGATGTCAGGTGCAAGGGGGCACGGCCGCCGATGGCCCGCACCACCTGCATGCCCGAGCGTTCGCTGTAGGCGCGTTCCACATAGACGATTTCGTCACCCTGGCGCACGCTCAGATTGACCGGTTGCTGGATCAGTTTGTGCAACTCGCGCATGGGCTGCAGTGCGGCGTCGCGCACGCTCAGGCGTGCTTTGACCAGGTTGCCCAGCTCCAGCAGGCGCATGCCCAGCCGGTAGCTCCCGGCCTCTGGCCGATCAACGAAACGGCCGATGGTCAGGTCGTTGAGGATGCGGTGCGCCGTGGAGGGGTGCAGGCCGGTTTTTTCGCTGATCTCTTTCAGCGATACGGGCTCCTCCCGGGAGGCCAGCACCTCCAGCAGGTTGAACATGCGTTCAATCACCTGGACGGTGGGGGTACTGGGCAGGCTATCGGATCGTTTGTTCATGGCGGCAAAAAGGTTGCCACTATTTTACAAGATGAAATTGGGACTCCGTAGCATGGGGCGCGCCTCGGCGGCCACGCTACCGCTGTGTTGTCAGTTGCCCTGCACCCAATTCCCGTCGATCAGCAACTGATGTGGTCGAAACCCTGCCTTGTAAGCCATCTTGCCGCTCTGTTCGATCCAATACCCCAGGTAGACATGGGGCAGATCCAGTGTGCGGGCCTGTTCGATCTGCCACAGCACGCTGTAGGTGCCGTAGCTGGCCACGTCGTCCGGTTCGTAGAAGGTGTACACCGCTGACAGTCCGTCGTTGAGCACATCCACGATGGACACCATTTTCAGCCGGGCCGGCTGTTCTGAGGTGGCCGGTTCGTGGAATTCGATCAAGCGCGAGTTCACACGGCTCTGGAGCAGGAACTGGGTGTATTGGTCGATGCTGTCGTGGTCCATGCCGCCGCCGGCATGGCGACTGTTCTGGTAGCGCAGGTACAGCTGGTAGTGCTCAGGGATGAAGCAGAGCTTGAGCACCCTGGTTTCCAGGTGCGCGTGCCGCGTCAGGCAACGCCTCTGGCTGCGACTGGGCTGAAATCCCTGGACCGGAATGCGCAAGGGCACGCAGGCCCGGCAACCATCGCAATAAGGCCGGTAGGTGAACATGCCGCTGCGCCGAAAGCCGTGTGTCACCAGATCGGAGTACGCGTCGTTGTGGATCAGATGGCTGGGGGTCGCCACCTGCGAGCGTGCCTGGCGGCCGGCCAGGTAGCTGCACGGGTAGGGCGCCGTCGCATAAAACTGCAGCGCCTGGAGTGGAAGTTCTTTCGGGTGGGTCACGCGGGGGATGCACCGTTGGGAAGAAGCCGATTCCAGTATACGGGCTTGTAATGCCACGCCGGAGCGGTGTATGGCAGCGCCTGCCGCAGTTGCTTGCAAAACGCATGGCGCGGCATGGGGCGGGCGCCCATCGACGC
>NZ_JBPCSJ010000259.1:0-4665 GCF_051007235.1 Hydrogenophaga sp.
CGCACTACCGCGTGCTGGCCCGCACCCACGCTGCGCCGCGCCTGAAACCGCCGTTCAACGAAGGCGCGCGCCGCGCCGCCGGCTTCAGCCAGGCCGAGATCGACGACCTGCACGGCACCGTCTGACGCGCCCTCCGCGTCAGTCCCGCGTCAGACAAAAGCGCGCCACGGCGACACTGTTTGCTGCGCCGCAGTAAGACCAGCGTCATTCAATTCCCATAGCATCACTGCAAGCTTCTTCGGGGCTTACAGCGGCCTGACATAGCCAATCGCAGGCCAACCCGAACGGGAGCGGCATTACAAAGGGGACACCATGGAAATGGACCTGGCACATCGCATCGCGAGCCATCCCAAGTACCTGGAACTCAAGGCCAAGCGATCGAGCTTCGGCTGGTGGCTCACGGCGCTGATGATGATCGTTTACTACGGCTTCATCCTGCTCGTGGCCTTCAACAAGGAATTCCTCACCCAGCGCCTGGGCGACGGCGTCATGACCATCGGCATGCCGATCGGGCTGGGCGTGATCCTGTTCACCATCGTCATCACCGGCATCTACGTGCGCCGCGCCAACAGCGAATTCGATGACCTGACCGAAGAAATCAAGAAGGCGGTGACGAAATGAAAGCCAAGTTCCACACCCAGGCCCTGCTCTGGGCGCTGCTGCTGACCTGCACCGGCGCCATCGCCGCCGGCGCCGACCTCGGCCAGGCCGAGAAGCAGGCCACCAACTGGACCGCCATCACCATGTTCGCCGCCTTTGTGGCCGGCACCATGTTCATCACCAAGTGGGCCGCCGCCAAGACCAAGTCGGCCGCCGACTTCTACACCGGCGGTGGCGGCATCACCGGCTTCCAGAACGGTCTGGCCATCGCGGGTGACTACATGTCGGCCGCCTCCTTCCTGGGTATTTCCGCGGCCGTGATGGCCAACGGCTTCGACGGCCTGATCTACTCGATCGGCTTCCTGGTCGGCTGGCCCGTGGTCACCTTCCTGATGGCCGAGCGCCTGCGCAACCTGGGCAAGTTCACCTTCGCCGACGTGGCCGCCTTCCGCTTCGCACAGACGCCCATCCGCGTCTTCGCGGCCTCGGGCACGCTGGTCGTGGTGGCCTTCTACCTGATCGCGCAGATGGTCGGTGCCGGCCAGCTGATCAAGCTGCTGTTCGGTCTGGAGTACTACATCGCCGTGGTGATCGTCGGCGCGCTGATGATGGTCTACGTGCTGTTCGGCGGCATGACGGCCACCACCTGGGTGCAGATCATCAAGGCCTGCCTGCTGCTGGGCGGCGCGTCCTTCATGGCGCTGATGGTGCTGTGGAACTTCGGCTTCAGCCCCGAAGCCATGTTCGCCAAGGCGGTTGAAATCAAGACCGGCCTGGCCGTGACGGCGGGCAAGACGCCCGAAGAGGCGGCCACCGCCGGCTTCTCCATCATGGGCCCGGGCAGCTTTGTGAAGGACCCGATCTCCGCCATCAGCTTCGGCATGGCGCTGATGTTCGGTACCGCCGGTCTGCCCCACATCCTGATGCGCTTCTTCACCGTGCCCAACGCCAAGGAAGCGCGCAAGTCGGTGCTGTGGGCCACCACCTGGATCGGCTACTTCTACATCCTGACCTTCATCATCGGCTTCGGCGCCATCACCTTCGTGCTGACCAACCCCGAGTTCCTGGACGCCAAGGGCGCCTTGAAGGGCGGCGGCAACATGGCCGCCATCCACCTGGCCAACGCCGTGGGCGGCAACGTGTTCCTGGGCTTCATCTCGGCCGTGGCGTTCGCCACCATCCTGGCCGTGGTGGCCGGCCTGACGCTCTCGGGCGCCTCGGCCGTCTCGCACGACATCTACGCCACCGTGATCAAGAAGGGCAAGGTCGACAGCGCGTCCGAACTGAAAGTCTCGCGCATCACCACCATCGCGCTGGGCGTCATCGCCGTGACGCTGGGCATCGCCTTCGAGAAGCAGAACATCGCCTTCATGGTGTCGCTGGCCTTCGCCATCGCCGCTTCGGCCAACTTCCCGGTGCTCTTCATGAGCGTGCTGTGGAAGGGCTGCACCACGCGCGGCGCGGTGATCGGTGGCTTCCTGGGCCTGATCTCGTCGGTCGCACTGACCGTCCTGTCATCGTCGGTGTGGGAAGCCGTGCTCGGCCACCCCAAGGGCTCCGCTCCGTTCCCCTACACCTCGCCGGCGCTGTTCTCCATGACCATCGGCTTTGTGGGCATCTGGCTGTTCTCCATCCTGGACAACAGCGAGCGCGCCAAGATCGACAAGGCCGGCTTCCTGGCCCAGCAGGTCCGTTCGGAAACCGGCATCGGCGCCTCGGGCGCATCCGGCCACTGAGCTTCGCCTGAGTGATCCAGGGCCGCTGCCACGCAAGTGCCAGCGGCCTTTCTGCTTTCTGAGCCCTTCCGAGAACACCGCGCCATGCCCAGCAGTTTCAGCTTCAGCCACGCCCCGTTTGACTGCCTCACGCCGGCCGAGCGGCAGCAGGTGGTGGACACGGTGGACATCGGCTACTTCCCCGCCGGCACCGTGGTGCTGCACCCGGACATGGCGGCCACGCACGTGCACGTGATCATCAAAGGCCACGTGCAGCACGAGGAAGCCGGCGAGGTGGTGGCCGTCTACGGGCCGGACGACTTCTACGGCGGGCGCGCCGTCGTGGCCGGCCGCACCACGGCCGTGCTCACCGCGCTGGACGAGGTGATCGCCTACCTGCTGCCGCAGGCCACGCTGCAGGCCCTGATCGCGTCCAACAGCCGCTTCAGTGCCCTGCTGTTCGCCGACCTGTCGCGGCGGCTGACGGCGGTCAGCGAAGGCAACCAAAGCCGCGAGTTCCTCTCGCTCATGATGGTGCAGGTGCGCGACGCCTTCATCCGCAAGCCCTTCTTCGTCGACGGCGGCACCGACATCGTGAGCCTGTGCGCGCAGCTGTCCGAGCGCGGCCTGACCAACGCCCTGGTGCAGGACACCGGCCCCGACGGACAGGCGCGCGTGGGCATGTTCACCACCACCGACCTGCGCGACGCGCTGCTGCGCCCGGTGCCGCCCGCGCAGCTGGCGGTGCGCGACGTGGCGCGCTTCGACCTCATCGCCGTCACGCCCGACACCGAGCTGTTCGAGGCGCTGCTGATCATGATCCGCCACCGGGTGCACCGCGTGCTGGTGCGCGACGGTGACGCCATCGTCGGCGTGCTCAGCCAGCTGGACCTGATGAGCTTCATCTCCAACCACTCGCACCTGATCGCGCTGCAGGTGGAGCAGGCCGGCACGGTGGAGGAGTTGCAGACCGCGGCGCGGCAGATCGACGGCCTCATCCGGCTGCTGCACCAGGGCGGGGTCAAGATCGAGGTCATCGCCACCCTGGTGAGCGAACTCAACAGCCAGATCTTTTCCCGCCTGTGGCGGCTGATCGCACCGCCCGACCTGGTGGCCCACAGCTGCCTGCTGGTCATGGGCAGCGAAGGCCGGGGCGAGCAGATCCTCAAGACCGACCAGGACAACGCTCTCATCGTGGCCGACGGCTTTGACTGCGCCGAGCTGCCCGCGGTGGCCGAGCGCTTCAACCAGGCCCTGGCCGGCTGCGGCTACCCACCCTGCCCTGGCCAGATCATGCTGACCAACCCGCTTTGGCGCCAGCCGCTGGCAGGCTTCAAGACCACCATCGCCGACTGGCTGCTGGGCAGCGACCCCGATGCACCCATGCACCTGGCCATCTTCATGGACGCACGCGCGGTGGCCGGCGACGCCGGCCTGCTGCACGCCGCGCGCGAACACATGAACGGCCTGTTCCACGGCAGCGACGCGCTGCTGGCGCGCTTTGCCTCGGCGGTGGAACAGTTCAGCGAACCCGGCACCTGGTGGGACCGCCTGACCACGCTGCGCGGCCGCGAGGAACAGGCTTTCGATCTCAAGAAGCTGGGCACCTTTCCGGTGGTGCACGGCATCCGCGCGCTGGCGCTGCAGAACGGCGTGCAGGCGCTGGGCACCCTCGAACGCCTGCACGAACTGACCGGCCGTCACCAGCTGGACGCCGCGCTGGCACGCGACCTGGGCGATGCGCTGCGCTTCCTGATGGGGCTGAAGCTGCAGCACAACCTGCGCCAGCAGCAGCTGGGCGAGGCGGTGCACAACCGCGTGAAGCTGTCCGACCTGGGCACGCTCGAACGCGACCTGCTCAAGGACTCCCTGGCCATCATCAAACGCTTCAAGCAGCACCTGCGCAGCCACTTCCGGCTCGATGCGCTGTGAGCACCGGCATGTTCCAGCGCCTGCAACGCGCCTGGCGCCAGCACCAGCTGAGCGATCCGGCCTACCGGTTCCTGTTCGACCCGGCACCCGCCGACGAATGGGTCAGCATCGACTGCGAGACCACCGGTCTGGACCGCTCCAGGGACCACATCATCAGCATCGGCGCGGTGCCCATCCGCGGCCAGCAGGTGCTCACCAGCCAGCGGCTGGAGGTACTCATCCGCCCCGACGGCGACCGCGCCCCGCTGACGGCCGACAACGTGCGCATCCACCAGTTGCGCGAGGCCGACCTGGCCGAGCGCGGCGTGACCCCACAGGAAGCCGCCGAGCGCGTGCTGCGCTTCATCGGCGCACGTCCGCTGGTGGGCTACTTCCTCGAATTCGACGTCGCCATGCTCAACCGTCTGGTGCAGCCGCT
>NZ_JBPCSJ010000260.1:0-9844 GCF_051007235.1 Hydrogenophaga sp.
CCTCGTCGACCTGCTCTTGGCCCAGGGCCAGACGGTGCGCCGCGCCACCAGCCGCACGCCCTCGCAAGCCGGCGAGGTGCAGCTCAACCTCGCCACCGGCGAAGGCCTGGCCGCCGCGCTGGCCGGCGCCGACCAGCTGTTCCTGATGGCGCCGCCCGGCCACGCCAGCCAGCACGAGCTGCTGATCCCCGCCATCGACGCGGCCCAGGCCGCGGGCGTGCGCAAGCTGCTGCTGCTGTCCGCCATGGGCGCCAATGCGGACGACAACATCCCGCTGCGCCGAGCCGAGCTGCACCTGGAGCGTTCGGGCCTGGCCTGGAACGTCATCCGTCCCAACTGGTTCATGCAGAACTTTCACACCTTCTGGCTGCATGGGATCCAGACCCAGGGCCAGATCCTGCTGCCGGTGGGCGCCGCCAAGGGCAGCTTCATTGACACGCGCGACATCGCCGCGGTGGCGGCGAAGCTGCTGTCCTCGGACGCATTCGTGAACGCATCGCACGACCTCACCGGCAGCGAGGCGCTGGACCACACGCAGGTGGCGGCCGTGCTGTCCCAGGCCGCAGGCCGGACGATTGGCTACACCGACATCCCGGAAGACGCGATGCGCCAGGGCCTGCTGGGCGCGGGCCTGCCGGCCGACTACGCCGAGTTCCTGCTGGTGATCCTGGGCGCCTTCAAGGCTGGCTTTGCCGAGCGCATCACCGACAACGTGCAGCGCATCACCGGGCGGGCGCCGATCCGCCTGGCGCAGTACGCGCAGGACTTCAAGGCGCACTGGGCCTGAAGCGTCTGACGCAGCGGATGCTGATGAGGTGGGGTCGGAAATCCGTTTGCTGCCCGCCGGCAGCGGTCGGATTTCCGTTCGCGCCCGGGTCCTGAGCGCCGGTTTCAGGGCCCAAACCGCGGTTGGGAGGGGCAAAACCGCGGGTTAACACCGACTGGCACGCCCCTTGCGCCATGGACGCCACCCTGCGCCCATGACACCCCTTCGCCGTCTCCCCCTTCTGCTGCTGTTGCTGCCCCTGGCGTTCACCGCCCGGGCCGAGTCGTCGGGCCTGCCGACGCTGGAGAAGATTTCGCGCACCGCCACCATCAGCCTGGGCCACCGCGAGTCGTCGGTGCCGTTTTCGTACTACGACGGCAAACGCCAGGTGGTCGGTTACTCGCACGACCTGATGCTGGCGGTGGTCGAGCGCATCCGCCGCGAACTCAAGCTGCCCGCGCTGGCGGTCAAGCTGGTGCCGGTCACCTCGCAGAACCGCATCCCGCTGGTGCAGAACGGCTCGGTCGATCTGGAGTGCGGCTCCACCACCCACAACCGCGAACGTGCGCGCCAGGTCGCGTTTTCGGTGTCCATCTTCGTGACCAGCTCGCGCCTGCTCACCCGCCAGGGCTCGGGCATCGAGGCGCTGGACGACCTCAAGGGCCGCCCCGTGGCGGTGACGGCGGGCACCACCAGCGAACGCTCGCTGCTGCTGCACGCCGAGGCCACCGGCACCCGTTTCGACATCCTCAAGGTCAAGGACCACGGCGACGGTTTCAACCGCGTGCAGGACGGGCGGGCGGTGGCCTTCCTGATGGACGAGGCCATGCTTTACGGCCTGCGCGCCAAGGCCGACCGGCCCGCCGACTGGCGTGTGGTCGGCCAGCCGATGGCGGCCGAGGTCTACGCCTGCATGCTGCGCAAGGACGACCCGCGCTTCAAGGCGCTGGTGGACCGCAGCCTGACCGAGATCATGCAATCCGGCGAGGCGCTGAAGATCTACCGCCGCTGGTTCCAGTCGCCGATCCCGCCCAAAGGCCTGAACCTCAACTGGCCCGCGCCCGAGCCCCTGCTGGAGCTCTACCGCTCACCCAACGACCAGCCCCTGGGCTGACCCTTTCCCCGTTTTTCCAACCCACTCCAAGGAGTCACCATGAAGAAAACCCTGATTGCCTTTGCCGCCGTGCTGGCCACCTCGGCCGTTGTCGCGCAGACCACCGACACCCTCAAGAAGATCAAGGACAGCGGCAGCATTTCGCTGGGCGTGCGCGAGTCCTCGGGCCTGTCGTACACCATCGGCAACGGCAAGTTCGTCGGCTTCCACACCGAGATGGCCGAGCGCGTGATCGCCGACATCCGCAAGCAGCTGGGCATGTCGTCGCTGGAAGTGAAGTACCAGCCGGTGACCTCGCAGAACCGCATCCCGCTGGTGCAGAACGGCACCGTGGACCTGGAGTGCGGCTCCACCACCAACAACGCCACGCGGCAGAAGGACGTGTCCTTCGCTGTGACCACCTACGTCGAAGAAGTGCGCATCGCCGTCAAGGCCAACTCGGGCATCAACGGCATCGCCCAGCTGGCCGGCAAGAAGGTGGCCACCACCACCGGCACCACCTCGGTCCAGACGCTGCGCAAGAACGAGCGCGCGGATGGCGTGGACTTCAAGGAGGTCTACGGCAAGGACCATGCCGACAGCTTCCTGCTGCTCGAATCGGGCCGCGCCGACGCGTTCGTGATGGACGGCTCCATCCTGGCGGCCAACATCGCCAAGTCCAAGAACCCGGCCGACTACAAGATCGTCGGCGAAGTGCTGTCGGTCGAACCCATCGCTTGCATGCTGCGCAAGGACGACCCGGCCTTCAAGAAGGCGGTGGACGACTCCATCAAGAACCAGATCAAGGACGGTTCGCTGGCCAAGCTGTACGACAAGTGGTTCATGCAGCCGATCCCGCCGGCCAACACCAAGGTGGGCCTGCCGATGTCCGAGGCCACCAAGGCCGCCTGGGCCAACCCCAACGACAAGCCGATGGAAGACTACGCTAAGAAGTGAAGGAGCCCCCACGCTCCGCCGCTGCGCGGGTCGCTGCCCCCCGAGGGGGCTGACCCGGCTTGGGGCGGCCCGGCGCCGGGTCGATCACGCTCCGGCGTCGGGTTTGTTTGTTTCTTCTGTTGAATTTTGAGGAATCACCATGGCTACATGGGATTGGCAGGTGTTCTGCAAGGACACCATCGACGGTGAGGTGCGGCCGAGCTGCTTCGGCGCGGGCGGCGACATCACCTACCTGGACTGGCTGCTCTCGGCCTGGGGCTGGACGCTGTCGGTGGCGGTGCTGGCGCTGGTGGTGGCGCTGGTGGTGGGCTCGATCATGGGCATCTTCCGCACCACGCCGAGCAAGGCGCTGGTGGCGATCGGCAACACCTGGACCGAGCTGTTTCGCAACATCCCGCTGCTGGTGCAGGTGTTCCTCTGGTACCACGTGCTGCCGTCGCTGATTCCCGCGCTCAAGAACTTTCCCAGCTTCATCCTGGTGGTGTTCGCACTGGGCTTTTTCACCTCGGCCCGGATTGCCGAGCAGGTGCGAGCGGGCATCCAGAGCCTGCCCAAGGGCCAGCGTTACGCCGGCCTGGCCATGGGCCTGACGCTGCCCCAGACCTACCGCTACGTGCTGCTGCCGATGGCGTTTCGCATCGTCATCCCGCCGCTGACCAGCGAGAGCATGAACATCATCAAGAACTCCTCGGTGGCGTTCGCGGTGTCGATCGCCGAGCTGACCATGTTCGCCATGCAGGCGCAGGAGGAGACCTCGCGCGGCATCGAGATCTACCTGGCCGTCACCGGTCTGTACTTCATCTCCGCCTTCGTCATCAACCGCATCGCCCTGTTCATCGAACACCGGGTGCAGGTGCCCGGCATGATCGGAGGGCATTGAATGAACACCCCCGCAGCGCTTCGCGCTACCCCCTCAAGGGGGCGGCACCAGCCGTCCGGCAAAGCCGGCCCGGCGGTGCCCTTGGCTGGACCCTTGCTCACGCTGCATGGCCTGCTGCCGCGTGATGGAGAACCGACATGAACCTGGATTTTTCTTTTCTGAGCTGGGACGTCGTCACCGGCTTCGTGCTCAAGGGGCTGGTCTTCTCGGTGCAGCTGACCCTGGTGGCCATGATCGGCGGCATCGCGCTGGGCACGGTGCTCGCGCTCATGCGCCTGTCGGGCAAAAAGTGGCTGGTCATGCCCGCCGCGTTCTACGTCAACACCCTGCGTTCCATTCCGCTGGTGATGGTGATCCTGTGGTTCTTCCTGCTCATCCCGCTGATGATCGGCAAGCCCATGGGGGCCGAACTCTCGGCCATCATCACTTTCACCGTGTTCGAGGCGGCCTACTACTCCGAGATCATGCGCGCGGGCATCCAGAGCGTGCCCAAGGGTCAGGTGCACGCCGGCTACGCCGTGGGCATGACCTATGGCCAGACCATGCAGCTGATCGTGCTGCCGCAGGCGTTCCGCAACATGCTGCCGGTGCTCATGACCCAGACCATCATCCTGTTCCAGGACACCTCTCTGGTCTACGCCATCGGCGCGTACGACCTGCTCAAGGGGTTTGAAGTGGCGGGCAAGAACTTCAACCGCCCGGTGGAGACGTATCTGGTCGCCGCCGTTGTGTATTTCGTCATCTGCTTCTCGCTGTCGATGCTGGTGCGTCGCCTGCAGAAGAAGATCGCCATCATCCGCTGAAGCCCGGGAGCCTCTCCATGATCGACATCCAGAACGTTTCCAAGTGGTACGGCAGCTTCCAGGTGCTGACCGACTGCACGACCTCCATCCAGAAGGGTGAAGTGGTGGTGGTCTGTGGGCCTTCGGGCTCCGGCAAGTCCACGCTGATCAAGACCGTCAACGCGCTCGAACCCTTCCAGAAGGGCGACATCATCGTGGACGGCATCAGCATCGCCGACCCCAAGACCAACCTGCCCAAGCTGCGTTCGCGCGTGGGCATGGTGTTCCAGCACTTCGAGCTGTTCCCGCACCTCTCGGTGACCGAGAACCTCACGCTGGCCCAGATCAAGGTGCTGGGCCGCAACGCCGACGAAGCCAAGACCCGTGGTCTGAAGATGCTCGACCGCGTGGGCCTGATGGCGCACAAGGACAAGTTCCCCGGCCAGCTCTCGGGCGGCCAGCAGCAGCGCGTGGCCATTGCCCGCGCGCTGTCCATGGACCCGATCGTGATGCTGTTCGACGAGCCGACCAGCGCGCTGGACCCGGAGATGGTCGGTGAGGTGCTGGACGTGATGGTGCAGCTGGCCAACGAGGGCATGACCATGATGTGCGTGACGCACGAGATGGGCTTTGCCAAGAAGGTCAGCCACCGCGTGATCTTCATGGACGCGGGCAAGATCGTCGAAGATTGCAAGAAGGACGAGTTCTTCGGCAACCCCGATGCCCGCTCCCCGCGCGCCAAAGAGTTCCTCTCCAAAATCCTCCAGCATTGAGCCTGCCCACCGACGCACCTGCCCCGATCACCGGCCCGTCCGGTGGCGCGCCCGGCTCCGGACCCTCGCCCGGCCGGGCGGGCTGGCTGGTGCGCCGGCTGCTGCTGGTGCTGCTCGGCCTGGCGCTGGTGGCCAGCGCCGGTGTGGTGGTGTACCAGCGCAGCTTCGCGCAGGGTGAGGACCGCCTCAAGGCCGCCACCAACAGCCGCCTGGACCTGTTCGCCTCGGTGGTGGAGGCGCGGGTGCGCCGGCTGGAGCCGGTGCCCGCCACCATCCAGCTCAACCCGGCGGTGCTGGCGCTGCTGCGCGCCCCCGACGCCGAGCGGGAGCGCGCGGCCAACGACTACCTCGCACGGCTGAACGCCCACCTGGGCAGTGCCGCGGTCTACGTGCTCGACGTGCGCGGCGTCGTGCTGGCGTCGAGCAACGGTTCCGAGCGCGACGACAGCCTGCTGGGCGAGGATGTGTCCTACCGGCCCTACTACCTCGAAGCCCTGGCCGGGCGCTCGACGCGCCATTTCGCCATCGGCAGCGGCGGGCAGGCCGGCTACTTCGCCTCGCACCCCATCTACGACGGCTCGCGCGTGATCGGCGTGGCCGCCATCAAGATCGGCCTGGATGCTCTGGAACAGACCTGGCCCATGCTGGCAGCACCGGCCCTGGTGGCCGACGCGAACCAGGTGGTGATCCTTTCGTCCCAGCCGGCCTGGCGCTACACCTCGCTCACACCGCTGGCGGCGGAACGGCGGGTGGACCTGCAGCTGACCCAGACCTACGGCTCGCTGCGGCTGCCGATGTTTCCGGTCGAGGTCGCGCTCTCGGTGGACGAAGACACACAGGAGGTGCAGGGTTTCGTCTCGGGTGACGAAGCGCGGCACCGCGAGGCGCTGGGGGCTGGGGGCAACCGGGCCGGCCACCTGGTGCTGGGTCGCTCGCTGGACGGCATGGACTGGCGCGTGCTGATCTTCACCAGCCTGGGCGCCGTGCGCCAGCAGGCGCTGGTGGACGGGGTGGGGGGCGCGGTGTCGGCGGCCTTCCTGGTCCTGCTGGCGCTGTACTGGAGCCAGCGCCGCCGCATCGAAAAGCAGAAGCTGGCGGCCAAACAGTTGCTGGAACAGGCCAACGCCGATCTGGAGCACCAGGTGGGCCTGCGCACGCAGGAGCTGACCGATGCCAACGAACAGCTGCGCCGCGAGGTGGCCGAGCGCAAACAGACCGAGAAGACCCTGCGCGCGGCGCAGGACGAGCTGGTGCATGCCGGCAAGATGGCCGTGCTGGGCCAGCTGGCCGCCAGCATCACGCACGAACTGACCCAGCCGCTGGGCGGCATCCGCACGCTGGCGGGCAACGCGGCCGAGTTCATGCGCCGCGGCAACCACGCCGCCGCGCAGGACAACCTGTCCATCGTCGGGCGGCTGGTCGAGCAGATGGCGCGCATCATCGACCCGCTCAAGAGTTTTTCGCGCAAGTCCAGCGCGTCGCCGGCGGCCACCGATGTGGGCCGCGTGGTCGAGCAGGCGCTGTTCCTGTTCCAGCTGCGTGTGCGGCACGACCAGGTGCGGGTGGACAACCGCTGCGCGCCCGGGCAGTGGACCGCCTGGTGCGACGCCAACCGGCTGGAGCAGGTGCTGGTGAACCTGATCGGCAACGCGATGGACGCGATGCGCGAGTCGGACCCGCGCGTGCTGACCCTGAGCGCCGAGCGCTGCGAGGTGGCCGGTGTGGCCATGGTGGCGCTGACGGTGCGCGACAGCGGCAAGGGGCTGAGCGAGACCGACCAGCAGCGCCTGTTCGAGCCTTTCTACACCACCAAACCCAGCGGCGCCGGGCTGGGCCTGGGCCTGGCGATCTGCCGCGACCTGGCCGCAGAATTCGGGGGCGACCTGCAGGCCCACAACCACCCCGACGGTGGCGCCTGCTTCGTGCTCACCGTTCCCGTGGGCCCCGCTCCCGACACCGCGAAAGACACCCCATCCCGATGAACCGCAACCTCACCGTGTTCCTGGTCGAGGACGACACCGACCTGCAGCTGGGCTGTGTGCAGGCCCTGCAGCTGGCCGATATCGCCGTGCGCGCCTTCGACTCGGTCGAGGCCGTGTTGCCGCACCTGAGTCCCGGCATGGCCGGCGTGGTCGTGACCGACATGCGCCTGCCCGGCGCCGACGGCCTCTCGCTGATCGAAGAAGCGCACGACATGGACCCCGACCTGCCGGTGATCATGATCACCGGCCATGGCGACGTGAACCTGGCCGTGCAGGCCATGCGCAGCGGCGCCTACGACTTCATCCCCAAACCGTTCTCGCCCGAGCAGCTGGTGGAGGTGGTGCAGCGCGCGCTGGACAAACGCCGCCTGACGCTGGAGGTGGCCCACCTGCGCCGCGCGCTCACGCTCAGCGAGGGCCTGGAAGGCAAGCTGGTCGGCCACGCGCCCGCCATCGCCCGCGTGCGCCAGCTCATCACCGAGATCGCCGACTCGCCAGTGGACGTGCTGATCCGCGGCGAGACCGGTACCGGCAAGGAGGTGGTGGCGCGCGCGCTGCACGACCACTCGCGCCGCCGCCACGCGCCCTATGTCGCGCTCAACTGCGGCGGCCTGCCCGACAGCCTGCTCGACAGTGAACTCTTCGGCCACGAGCCTGGTGCCTTCACCGGTGCGCAGAAGCGCCGCATCGGCCGCATCGAGCACGCCAACGGCGGCACGCTGTTCCTGGACGAACTCGAAAGCATGCCGATGGGCGTGCAGGTCAAGCTGCTGCGGGTGCTGCAGGAGCGCTGTATCGAACGGCTGGGCTCGAATCAGAGCATCCCGGTGGACGTGCGCGTGGTCGCCGCGACCAAAGACGACCTGCTGGCGCGCGCGCAGCAGGGCAGCTTCCGTGCCGATCTGGTCTACCGGCTCAACGTGGTGAACATCGAGCTGCCCGCGCTGCGCGAGCGGCGCGAGGACATCCCCATGCTGTTGGAGCACTTCATGCTGCTGGCGGCCAGCCGCTACGACCGGCCCGCGCCGCGGCTGCCCCAGGCCCAGTTGCGCCAGCTGATGGCGCGCGACTGGCCGGGCAATGTGCGCGAACTGCGCAACGTGGCCGATGCGCTGGTGCTGGGCGTGGGCCCGCAGTGGGTGTCGCCGCACGCGGCACCTTCCGAGGCCGCTGCGGCGGGCGAGCCCGGCCTGGCCGAAACGGTGGACCAGTTCGAGCGCAGCCTGATCGCCGACGCGCTGGAGCGCCACGCCGGCAACGTGGGCCAGACCGCCAAGGCCCTGAGCGTGCCCAAGACCACGCTGGTGGACAAGATCCGCAAGCACGGCTTGCGGTAGGCCGGACGCATGTTGAGCCCCTTCAACCCAGGCTTCTGAGCACTTCCTCGGCCGTTGCCGGGGCGTTCATGGTGTCCGGCCGCCCGCCCGCCTGCGCCACCGCGTCGCGCAAGGCCTCGAACACGCTGATGCCCAGCATGAAGGGCGGCTCGCCCACGGCCTTGCTGCCGTGCACGTTGTCCTCGCGGTTGGCCTCGGGCCACAGGTCCACCTTGAAGTGGGCCGGGATGTCGCCGGTGCTCGGGATCTTGTAGGTGCTGGGGGCGTGGGTCTGGAGCAGACCTTTGCCGTTCCAGACGAGTTGCTCAGTGGTCAGCCAGCCCATGCCCTGCACGAAGGCGCCTTCGATCTGGCCGATGTCGATCGCCGGGTTGATGCTGCGGCCCACGTCGTGCAGGATGTCCACCTTCAGCACGCGGCTCTCGCCGGTCAGCGTGTCGATGGCCACTTCGGTCACCGCCGCGCCGTACGAGAAGTAGTAGAACGGCCGGCCCAGCATGGTGGTCTTGTCGTAGTGGATCTTGGGCGTGCGGTAGAAGCCGTCGCTCCAGAGCTGGATGCGGTTGGCATACGCCGCGCCCACCACGTCTTCCCAGCGGCGGGTGGTCTTGTCGGTGATGACCTGGCCGCCTTCGAAGCGCACCGCCCCTGCGCCCACCCCGTCCAGCCCGGCCACGAAGGCGGCGAGGTTCTGGCGCACCTGGCGCGCGGCGAACTGGGCCGCACGGCCGTTCAGGTCGGTGCCGCTGCTGGCCGCGGTGGCGCTGGCGTTGGGCACCTTGCTGGTGTCGCTGGCGGTGCTGAGCTCCTTGTCGAAGGGCACGCCCAGCTCGTCGGCCACGATGGCCGCAACCTTGGTGTTCAGGCCCTGGCCCATCTCGGTGCCGCCGTGGTTCACCTGCACGCTGCCGTCGGTGTAGACGTGCACCAGCGCGCCGGCCTGGTTGAACAGCGTGGCGGTGAAGCTGATGCCGAACTTCACCGGCGTGAGCGCCAGGCCTTTTTTTATTATGGGGCTCTGCGCGTTGAAGGCCTCGATCTGCTCGCGCCGCTCGCGGTAGCCGCTGGTGAGCGCCAGTTGCGTCATCAGGGGGTCGAGGATGTTGTCCTCCACCGTCATCTGGTAGTGGGTGACGTTCCGGTCGTCGATGCCGTAGAGGTTGCGCAGCCGCACGTCCAGCGGGTCCGTGCCCAGCGCGCGGGCGATGTCGCTGAGGATGCGCTCGATCACGATCACGCCCTGCGGGCCGCCGAAGCCGCGGAAGGCGGTGTGG
>NZ_JBPCSJ010000261.1:0-9588 GCF_051007235.1 Hydrogenophaga sp.
GCGCTGGAGCAGGCGCGTGCCAACCTGCTGCTCAACGGGCTGGACCCGGCACAGGCCACCTTCATCGATGCCGATGTCAACGCCTCGCTGCGCCAGTTCGTGGCCGAAGGCCGGCAGTTCGATGCCATCGTGCTCGACCCGCCCAAGCTCGCGCCCACCGCGGCGCACGCCGAGCGCGCCGCCCGTGCCTACAAGGACATCAACCGCCTGGCCTTCAAACTGCTGCCGCCGGGCGGTGTGCTGTTCACCTTCTCGTGTTCGGGCGGCATCGGCGTGGAGCTGTTCCACAAAATCGTCGCCTCGGCCGGACTGGACGCCGGCGTTGACGGCGCCATCCTGTAGCGCCTGGGCGGCGCCTGCGACCACCCCATGACCATCAACTTCCCCGAGGGCGAGTACCTCAAGGGCCTGGTCGTGATGAAGAAGCTGTGACCCACACGCGCCGCTGCGGCGCAGGGCGCTGCCCCCGGGTGGGCTGATCCGCCTGGACGTGGCCAGGCGGTGGATCGACGGTGCTGCAGCGGGGTATTGCTCTCTGCACTACACTCCCGGCCTGTTTTTTGCTAACGGAACCCGCCATGTCGCTCATCCCCGCCACCATCCTCACCGGCTTCCTCGGATCGTGAAAAACCACGCTGCTCAAGCGCGTGCTGACCGAGGCCCACGGCCAGAAGATCGCGGTGGTCGAGAACGAGTTCGGCGAAGAGAACATCGACAACGAGATCCTGGTCGCCGACACGCAGGAAAACATCATCCAGATGAGCAACGGCTGCATCTGCTGCACCATCCGCGACGACCTGCGCGCCACCCTGGCCGACCTGGCGCAGAAAAAGCGCAAGGGGGAGCTGGACTTCGAGCGCGTGGTGATCGAGACCACCGGCCTGGCCGACCCGGGCCCGGTGGCGCAGACCTTCTTCATGGACGACGAAGTGGCCGAGCAGTACCTGCTGGACTCGGTGCTCACCCTGGTGGACGCCAAGCACGCGGCCCAGCAGCTCAACGACCGCCAGGAAGCGCGCCGCCAGGTGGGCTTTGCCGACCAGATCTTCATCAGCAAGGCCGACCTGGTGTCGCCGGACGAGGTGGATGCGCTGATCCACCGCCTCAAGCACATGAACCCGCGCGCCCCGATGCGCCCGGTGCACTTCGGCGAGGTGGCTCTGAGCGAGGTGTTCGACCTGCGCGGCTTCAACCTGAACGCCAAGCTGGACATCGACCCGGACTTCCTGAGTGCCGGCGATCACGATCACGGCCACCACGACCATGAGCACGGCGAGCACTGCAACCACCCCTCTCACCAGCACGGGCATGGCCACCACCATCACCACGATGACGATGTGAAAAGCTTCGTCTACCGGGCCGACAAGCCATTCGACCCTGCCAAGCTGGAGGATTTCCTGGGCGCCATCGTGCAGGTCTACGGCCCGCGCATGCTGCGCTACAAGGGGGTGCTGAACATGCAGGGCACCGACCGCAAGGTCATCTTCCAGGGCGTGCACCAGCTCATGGGCAGCGACCTGGGGCCGGTCTGGGCCGACGGCGAGGCCCGCACCAGCAAGATGGTGTTCATCGGCATCGACCTTCCCCAGGACATCCTGGTCCAGGGCCTCGATCAGGCGCTGGTCTGAGCCGCCGCGTCGGCAGCCCCCGTCAGAAAGCAGGCCCGCCGTGCTCTTTGTCTCGCTTCTCCAACGCCTGGGTTTTCCCTTGGGTGGAATGTCAGTGGCCACTGCGGCGCCATCGATACAATCGCCGCCCAAGTCGGACGCCCCGCGTCCGGCCAGGCCTGCCGTGAGCCTGCGGGCCGGGCGCACGCCGGAAGCGGCGCGCAAACGGGGTATAACCACAAGAGGGTCGGCGTCGCCGACCACATCGGACACAGCGGTCGACAAGGGCCGCCGTGTCCCGCCCCCTGAGCAGGCTTCGTCAGGCACTGAGAGGAGACCCCTTGTGAAAGCCCCGGCCACCCGGACAGCGAAATCCACCAAAACCGCCACCACGGCGGTCAAGGGGCGCGCATCCCAGGCAAAAACGCCTGCGGTGGTCAGCAAGGTGGCGGCTAAGACCGCCGCCAAGGCCGTTGTGTCGAAAAAGGCGGTCGCACCAGCCCCATCCGCTGCGAAAGCCAACACCAAGCCCGCGGCCAAGGCCGCAGCGCCGACCGTTGCCAAAAAGGCAGCCGCCCCGGCCGTTTCCAAAACCGCCCCCAAGGTGGCCGCCAAGAAGCCCTCCCCGGTGCCGCCGGCCAAGGCCGCTGCAACCGGCAAAGCCAGCGCCAAGCCGGCCGCTCCGGCCGTCGTCAAACCCGCCAAGCCAGCTCCCAAGGCGGCGCCGGCACCTGCTCCCAAAGCCGTTGCCAAGGCACCAGCCAAGGCCAGTCCGCCGCCTCGCGCGGCGGCGCCAGCCGTCCCCGCCAAAGCCAGCAGAACCGTGGCCGCTTCGGCGCCCCGGCCCACGCCGGCGGTGGTTGAGCCGACCCCGAGGCCATTGGGCAAACGGGCGGCCAAAAAGGTGATGATGGAGCAGATGACCCAGGCCGCCGTGGTGCCCACCCACGCCCCCGATGCCGCGAAGGCGACCTTTTCCACCATGAACGACCGTGTAATGACCCCTCCCGCGCCCTCCAGCATCCAGAAAGACCCCAAGCGGGCCAACAACTGGAAGACCCTGTCTGTCGACCAACTGACCGACCAGGACGTGCAGGCCATGCCCGACAGCGAGTACATGAACGATGTGCAGCTGGCCTTTTTCCGTCGCAAGCTGTCGTTGCTCAAGGCCGACATGCTGGCCAACGCCGGTGAAACCACCGAGCACCTGCGCGAAGACACCGTGGTCGTGCCCGATCCGGCCGACCGCGCCACCATCGAAGAAGAACACGCGCTCGAACTGCGCACCCGCGACCGCGAGCGCAAGTTGCTCAAGAAGATCGAGCAGGCCATCGCCCGCATCGACTCGGGCGACTACGGCTACTGCGAAGAAACGGGCGAGCCCATCGGTGTCGGCCGCCTGATGGCGCGTCCCACCGCCAGTCTTTCGCTCGAAGCGCAGCAGCGCCGCGAACTCAAGCAGAAGATGTTCGGAGACTGATCCCGGTCCCTTTCAGGTATCCCTTTCCGAATCGACGCTGAGTCTTCATGTCCAAGGACGATTCCAACCGCGGCTTCCTGTCCAAGGTGGTGAAGTTCGTGCGCCACCCGACCACCAGCTGGTCGGATCTGGACACGCGCGCGGCCGACCGCGAGAGCGAGTACAGCAAGGCCGCGCTCAAGGAAATGATCGAGCGCAAGCGCCGCAACGACTTCGTGCGCAAGCGCGAATTCGACATGCTGCGCAAGATCCGCAGCCGCGAAGGCTCGGGCGAAGGCGCACAGGGTGTGCGGCCCTCGTTTTTCCAGAGCAGCTTGCCGTCCAAACCCGACGACCGGGCGATGACGCTCAAGAAGATCGACGAGATCGAAGCGCAGATGTCCATGCAGTGGTGGAAAACCAAGGGTCCGGATTCCCTGGTCACCACGGGGTCCAGCCTCAATTCGGGGGCGCACACCACCAGCGGCTCGCCGCTGAACCGCAAGGACGGCGCCGCCAAGGCATCTCCCGCGGCCAACGCCGAGGCGCAGCGCCGCAAGGCCCAGTACAACGAAACCGAGGCGTCACCGCTGCCGGACACCTCGCCGGCCGAGGCCTCGACCCAGCCGGACCCCGCCGGTTCGCAGCGCACGCCGCCGCCCGCACCGATCCCGGCACCGCCCGCGTACCAGGCGCGCAGCCGGTACAGCAACCCGGGTGAGAGCCTGCCTCCCGACCAGTTGCCGCCGCCTCCGGCGCCTGCGCCGTCCACCGCGCGTACCGGCCTCATGGTGGCCAAATCCGCTTCGACCGACGCCAGCGGCAATTCCGTGTTCTCGGCCTCGCATTTCTATGCGCTGGATGTGCAGGAAATCGCACAGGACCCCGAGGTCGAGGAAGCGGCCATCCGCTTTGCCAACGGTGACGACTCGGGTGCCGAACAAGGCCTGCTTGAAGCCCTTAGCGGCAGCGGTGCCCGGCTGAACCAGCTGGACGACTGGCTGGCGCTGTTCGACCTGTACCGGGCGACCGGGCAGCTGGCGCCTTTTGAAAGCCAGGCGGTGGACTTCGTCAACCGCTTTGGCCGGTCTGCGCCGCAGTGGTTCGACATGCCCAGTCTGGTCTCCAACATGACCGGCAAGGCGTACAAGCCCTCGACCGGTTCGACCCGCGCCGTCTGGGTTTGCGAGAGCGACATCGACGCCCATGCGGTGGGTACGCTGCAAAACGTGTTGCTGCGCGCGAGCCAGCCCTGGGTGCTGGACTGGTCCCCGATCGAGTCCATCGACGTCAAGGCCGCACGCGCGCTGCTGGGTATCTTCACGCTCTGGGGCGACCAGGACGTGGAGCTGCGTTTCCTGGGGGCGTCCGATCTGCGCGAGCGGCTCAAGGCGTTGACGCCTTCGGGCCGGCGCGACATCGAGCAGCTGTGGTGGGAACTGCGCATGGCCGTGTTGCGCGTGATGAACCGCCCGGACGAGTTCGAGCTCACCGCATTGGATTTCTGCGTCACCTACGAGGTGTCACCGCCTGGCTGGGAAAAGCCCCGTTGCCACTTCCAGGCACTCTCCGGCGGCACCTCGGACGACGAAGGCGCCTCTGTGCTGGGCGAGGTGATGCTCGAGCAGGTGCCGTCGGGTTTCGCCCACGACTCCGTTATGGACAGCCAGGGTTCCGAATTCAACAACCTCGGCCTGGTCGAGCTGTCGGGGGAGATCCGAGGCGATCCGCAAGCCACGCTGGAGGCGCTGGAGCACCGCCTGGAGGGCGCGGATGTGATGATCATTTCGTGTCGCAACCTGATCCGGGTCGATTTCTCGGCCGCGGGCACCCTGCTCAACTGGGTCACGGGTCACCACACGCAGGGTCGCATGATCCAGTTCGTGGACGCGCACCGCCTCGTGTCGGCTTTTTTCCACGTCATCGGCATCACCGAGTACGCCAAGGTGGTCGTGAGGAACGATTAAACATTGCTCCCCCCGCGCCGCAGGGTTGAGCACACCCCCGCCGCGCTGCGCGCGACCCCCTCAAGGGGGCGGCACTGGCGGCCCGGCAAAGCCGGTTCCGCGGTGCCCTCGGTCAACTTCCCCTTGTTCTGCCTCAGGACTTGAGCTCGCATTGTTCATCCCCATTTGCTGCCTCCTATGGAAACTTTTCACGGAACCACCATCGTTTGCGTGCGCCGCGAGACGCCGCAGGGGGTGCAGGTCGCCATCGGCGGCGACGGCCAGGTGACCCTGGGCAACGTGGTCGTCAAGGGCACGGCTCGCAAGGTGCGCAAGCTCTACCGCGACCAGGTGCTGGCGGGGTTTGCCGGCGCCACAGCCGATGCTTTCACGCTGTTCGAGCGCTTCGAGGCCAAGCTGGAGAAGCACCAGGGCCACCTGGTGCGCGCCGCCATCGAGCTCACGCGCGACTGGCGCACCGACCGCGTGCTGCGCCGCCTGGAAGCCATGCTGGCCGTGGGCGACCGCAGCGCGGCGCTGATCATCACCGGCAACGGCGACGTGCTGGAGCCTGAACATGGGGTGGTGGCCATCGGCTCCGGCGGCGCCTACGCCCAGGCCGCGGCGCGGGCCCTGGTGCAGCACACCGCCCTGAGCGCCGAAGACGTGGTGCGCCAGTCGCTGGCCATCGCGGGCGAGATCTGCATCTACACCAACATGAACCACACGGTGGAAGTGCTCTGAACGGCTGCGGTGCGCCGGGCATCGATGCCTGGCGTTCCCGTTGCAGACGGACGCTCACCTTTGAATCCCGAACGCCATGTCCTCCATGACCCCGCAGGAGATCGTCTCCGAACTCGACCGCCACATCATCGGCCAGCAAGGCGCCAAGCGCGCTGTGGCGATTGCGCTGCGTAACCGCTGGCGCCGCCAGCAGGTCGATGACAAGCTGCGGCCCGAGATCACGCCCAAGAACATCCTGATGATCGGCCCCACCGGGGTGGGCAAGACCGAGATCGCGCGCCGGCTGGCCAAACTGGCCGACGCGCCCTTCATCAAGGTCGAGGCCACCAAGTACACCGAGGTGGGCTATGTGGGCAAGGACGTGGACGCCATCATCCGCGACCTGGCCGAGATCGCTGTCAAGCAGACCCGCGAGGCCGAGATGCGCAAGCAGCGCATGCGGGCCGAGGACGCGGCAGAGGAGCGCATCCTGGATGTGCTGGTGCCGCCGCCCCGCAGCGTGGGCTTCGAGCCCGCCGCCAGCACCGACAACACCGCCCGCCAGGCCTTCCGCAAGAAGCTGCGCGAAGGCCTGCTGGACGACCGCGAGATCGAGATCGACCTCGCCGAGCCGCGCCCGGCCATGGAAATCATGGGGCCCGCCGGTATGGAAGAGATGGCCGAGCAGCTGCGCGGCATGTTCAGCCAGATGGGGCAGGACAAGCGCCGCGCGCGCAAGCTCAAGATCGCCGAGGCGATGAAGCTGCTGGTGGACGAAGAGGCGGGCAAGCTGGTCAACGACGAAGAGATCAAGGCGCTGGCCCTGCGCAATGCCGAGCAGAACGGCATCGTGTTCATCGACGAGATCGACAAGGTGGCCTCGCGCGGTGGCGAGGGCGGCAACGCCGAGGTCTCGCGCCAGGGCGTGCAGCGCGACCTGCTGCCGCTGGTGGAGGGCACGACCGTGTCCACCAAGTACGGCATGGTCAAGACCGACCACATCCTGTTCATCGCCTCGGGGGCGTTCCACCTCTCCAAGCCCAGCGACCTGATTCCCGAGCTGCAGGGGCGTTTCCCGATCCGGGTCGAGCTGCAGTCGCTGTCGGTGGAGGATTTCGAGGGCATCCTCAACCGCACCGACGCCAGCCTGGTGCGCCAGTACCAGGCGCTGCTGGCCACCGAAGGCGTGACGCTGGACTTCACGTCCGACGGCATCCGCCGCATGGCGCAGATCGCCTGCGACGTGAACGAGCGCACCGAAAACATCGGCGCACGCCGCCTGGCCACGGTGATGGAGCACCTGCTGGACGAGGTCAGCTTCGGCGCGACCCGGCTGGAGGGGCAGACCGTCACGGTGGACGCGGCCTACGTCGACGGTCGCCTGGGCGAACTCAGCCGCAACGAGGACCTGTCGCGCTACATCCTCTGACGCCTTCTTGCCCCGTGAAAACCGCGTGACCGGCCGGCGCGCGGTTTTTTTGTGGCCTTTCGTTGCAGTGCTCTCGGAAGGGGCTCCGACCAGTCGCTTGCCGCTCATCGGAGCGCGTGCGCCTGGTTACAAAGTCTTGTGATGCGCAGGGTCTTCAAGCTTCACCTGCAGACCTCCTTGTAAGTGCTTGCTTTTGCTCAAATTTCTGGCATTGGATGCCTGCAAAATCGACGCTAAGTAGTTGATTTCAAAGCAAAATTCCTGAACTCGCACTTTTGAATGGTGGCGTTTTCCTGATAAAGTGGGGAAAAGTGCAATTAAGTGGTGAAAGCTGCCATCTGAAAGTCAAAAGCGGTGTTCCAGGGTGCGTCTTCTCTCAGTCTCGATGCCAAGGGGCGGCTGTCCGTGCCGACCCGGCACCGTGACGCCCTGGGCGCCACCGCGGGACAGTTGACCATCACCAAGCACCCGCACGGTTGCCTGATGATTTTCCCCCGCCTGGAGTGGGACCGTTTCCGCGAACGCATCGCTTCACTGCCGATGCAGGCCCAGTGGTGGAAGCGCATCTTCCTGGGCAACGCCATGGACCTGGAAATGGACGGGTCGGGACGCGTGCTGGTCTCGCCCGAGCTGCGTGCGGCCGCCGGCATCAGCAAGGACGCGGTGCTGCTGGGCATGGGCTCGTACCTGGAGCTGTGGGATGCCGCCACCTACCAGGCGCAGGAGGCCGAAGCCATGCAGGCGGAGATGCCCGACGTGTTCAAAGATTTTTCGTTTTGAGGACGCTGGTGCAAGACGCTTGGACCCACCAGACCGTGCTGCTGAACGAAGCCGTGGATGCGCTCGCCATCCACCCGGACGGTCACTACGTGGACGCCACCTTCGGGCGGGGCGGGCACTCGCGCCTGATCCTCTCGAAGCTGTCCGAAAGGGGGCGGCTGACGGCCTTCGACAAGGATCCTCAGGCGGTGGCGGTGGCGCAGGAAATGGCGGCCCGCGATGGCCGCTTTTTCATAAGGCACGAAGGTTTCTGCCACCTGGGCGAGCTGCCGCCCGCCAGCGTGGACGGGGTGCTGATGGATCTGGGGGTGAGCTCGCCGCAGATCGACGACCCCGAGCGGGGTTTTTCTTTTCGTGGCGACGGCCCGCTGGACATGCGCATGGACACCACGCGCGGCCAGAGCGTTGCCCAGTGGCTGGAAACGGCCGAGGTTTCCACCCTCGCGGAGGTCATTCGTGAATACGGCGAAGAACGGTTTGCTCAACAGGTTGCAAAGGCGATTGATCGTCGCCGACAGGAACGGGGCCCTCTTCGAACCACCCGCGAGCTGGCCGAAGTCGTGGCTGGCGCGGTCAAAACCCGCGAGCCGGGCAAGGACCCTGCAACGCGCACATTTCAGGCTTTTCGGATTTTCATCAACGCCGAGCTTGAAGAGCTGCAACAAGCGCTAGAGGCCAGTCTGCAGGTGTTGCGCCCCGGCGGTCAGCTGGTGGTGATCAGCTTCCATTCGCTGGAAGACCGCATGGTCAAGCAGTTCATGGCGCGCCATTCGCGCGCCGTGGTGGACCGCCGCGTGCCGTTCGCCGAGCCGCAGCCGATGCCGCTGACCGGCGTGAGCCGCCTCATGCCCTCAGACGCCGAGGTCGCGGCCAACCCGCGCTCGCGCAGCGCCGTGATGCGCGTGGCCGAGCGCACGGCAGCGCCGGTGGGAGTGTCGTCATGATTCGCCTGAACCTGATGCTGCTCGTGGCCGTGTTGGCCAGCGCGTTCTACCTGGTGCACACCCAGTACGAATCGCGCCGCCTGTACACCGCCATCGACAAGGCCAACGCGCAGGCGCGCCGCCTGGCGTCCGAGCACGAGCAGCTGCAGGTGCAAAAGCGCGAGCAGGCTACGTCGGCCCGGGTGCAGCAGCTGGCCACACGGCAGCTGCAGATGCGCCCGGTCAACCCCGGCATCACGCAGTACGTGACGGCGGGGGCGCCGCCGGCCAGTGCCGCCCCGGTGCAGGAGGGGCAGCCATGAGCCAGCCGCGCGCCGACCAGCGCCCCAGCCGCAGCATCAACTACAGCGCCAGCCCGCTGTTGGCGAGCAAGACGCCCGTCTGGCGCAGCAAGTTCATCGTCGCCGCGCTGGCCGTGGCGTTTGCCGGGCTGGCGGGGCGTGCGGCCTATGTGCAGGTGTTCGGCAATGAATTCTTTCAGCGCCAGGGCGAGGTGCGCTTTGCCCGCACGCTGGAGCTGCCGGCCAACCGCGGCCGCATCCTGGACCGCAACGGCCTGCTGCTGGCGTCCAGCGTGGTGGCGCAGAGCATCTGGGCCATCCCGGAAGACGTGGACAAGAACCACCCGAAACTGCGCGATCTGGCCCAGCTGCTCGACATGCCGTTGCCTGAACTCAAAAAGAAGCTCGGGAACGAAGAC
>NZ_JBPCSJ010000262.1:0-1317 GCF_051007235.1 Hydrogenophaga sp.
AGCAGCTTGTAGGTGATGTTCACGCCGGCGGCGATGCTCTGGCGCACCGCCAGGATGCCGCTGTGGAAGTAGGTGCCGTCGCCCAGGTTGGCGAACATGTGCTGGTCGTGGCTGAAGGGCTGCTGGCCCACCCAGGGCACGCCCTCACCGCCCATCTGCGTGAAGCCCACGGTGGCGCGGTCCATCCAGATCGTCATGAAGTGGCAACCGATGCCGGCCATGGCGCGCGAACCCTCGGGCACCTTGGTGGACGTGTTGTGCGGGCAGCCCGAGCAGAACCAGGGCTGGCGCTCGGCGCCTTCCACGCCCTGCGTCAGCAGGGTCTGCATGGACTGCTCCTGCGCCGTCAGGATGGCCAGCTGCGCGTCGATGCGCGCCTGCACGTCCTCGGGCAGCCCCAGCTTGCGCAGGCGCTTGGCCACGGCACGGGCGATGATGGCCGGCGACAGGTCGGCGTTGGCGCGCAGCAGGGTGTGGGCGCTGGGATTGGGCATGGACCATTCGCCGCCGGTGAAGTCGCCCTCGCCCTCGTCGAACTTGCCCAGCACGTGCGGCCGCACGTCGGCGCGCCAGTTGTACAGCTCTTCTTTCAACTGGTATTCGATGACCTGGCGTTTCTCTTCCACCACCAGGATCTCGCGCAGGCCGGTGGCGAACTCGCGCGTGGTCTGCGCCTCCAGCGGCCACACCACGTTGACCTTGTGCAGGCGCAGGCCGATGCGGCGGCAGGTCTCGTCGTCCAGGCCGAGGTCGAGCAGCGCCTGGCGCGTGTCGTTGAAGGCCTTGCCGCTGGCGATGATGCCGAAGCGGTCGTTCGGGCCGGCGACCACGTTGTGGTTGAGCTTGTTGGCACGGATGTAGGCCAGCGCGGCGTACCACTTGAAGTCGAACAGGCGCGCTTCCTGGTCCAGCGCGTGGTCGGGCCAGCGGATGTGCACGCCGCCGGGCGGCATGTCGAACTCGGTGATCACGATGTTGACCCGCTCGGGATCGATCATGGCCGTGGCGCTGGACTCGACGATCTCCTGGATCGTCTTCATGCCGGCCCAGACGCCGGAAAAACGGCTCATGGCGATGGCGTGGATGCCGAGGTCCAGGATGTCCTGCACCGTCGAGGGGAAGAACACCGGCAGGCCGCAGGCCTTGAAGATATGGTCGCTCTGGTGCGCGGCGGTGGAACTCTTGGCCACGTGGTCGTCACCGGCCACCGCGATCACGCCGCCCCAGGGCGTGGTGCCGGCCATGTTGGCGTGCTTGAACACGTCGGAGCAGCGGTCCACGCCCGGCCCCTTGCCGTACCAGATGCCGAACACGCCG
>NZ_JBPCSJ010000263.1:0-1477 GCF_051007235.1 Hydrogenophaga sp.
CTGGGGCTCGCAGGAGACACAGGCTGCACGGCGGTGAGTCAACCAGTTCAGCCGTCAAGACAACCCAACGCGTCTTGACCACTGAAGTTTCAACGATCTGAAAGATATAAGGAGACAGACCATGCACCAGCCCCACGCCGAGCCCCGGCGCTCGATCTATTACGACTACCAGGTGTTCGACGCCTGGTTGCCGTCGGCGCACCCGGCCGAACAACACGCGCCGGTGGTCATCGCCGGCGCCGGCCCCATCGGGCTGGTGACCGCCCTCGCGCTGGCGCAGCAGGGCGTGCGCTGCGTGGTGCTCGAAGCCGAGCGCCAGGTGTCCGAGGGCAGCCGCGCCATCGTGTTCACCCGCCGGTCCATGGAAATCCTGCTGCAGGTGGGCGTGGCGCAGCGGGTGACGGACAACGGCCTGCCCTGGCGCTTTGGCAACTCCATTTACCGCGGCCAGCGCGTGTTCCGCATGGAGAACCCACACGACCCCGACGACCGCTTTTTCCCGCTCATCAACCTGCAGCAGCAGTATGTGGAGCAGTACCTGGTGGAGGCCTGCGCCGAGCAGCCGCTGGTGGACCTGCGCTGGGGCAACAAACTGTTGTCGTTCACGCAGGACGGGCAGGGCGCCACGCTGCAGGTGGACACCGCCGAAGGCCCGTACACGCTCAAGGCCGACTGGCTGGTGGCCGCCGACGGCGCCCGTTCGGCCGTGCGCGGGCTGATGGACCTCAAGCTGGAAGGCGCGTCCTACGAAGGCAGGTTCGTCATCGCCGACATCCGGGTGGACCTTCCGCTGCCGACCGAGCGCCTAGCCTTCTTCGACCCCGACTGGAACCCGGGCAACACCATCCTCATGCACCGCGAGCCGCACGGCATCTGGCGGTTGGACTACCAGCTGCCGCCCGGCGAAACACCCGAAGACGCGCTGAGACCCGAATCGCTCAAGGCCCGCATCGACGCCCAGCTGGCGATGATCGGCCACGCCGGCGTGCCGTGGGAGATGGACTGGTGCTCGGTCTACTCGGCGCGCGCGCTCACGCTGCCCGACTACGTGCACGGCCGCGTGCTGTTCGTGGGGGATGCGGCGCACCTGCTGCCCATCTTCGGCGTGCGCGGGGCCAACACCGGCTTCCAGGACGCGCAGGCGCTGGCCTGGCGGCTGGCGCTGGTCGCGAAAGGGGTGGCACCCGCGACGCTGCTGCGCACCTACAGCACCGAACGCGTGGGCGCAGCGCGCGAAATCATCGACGAAGCCGGCAAGAGCACGCGCTTCATGGCGCCGCCCACGCGCGGCTTCCGCTTGCTGCGCGATGCGGTGCTGTCGCTGTCGCTCAGCCAGCCGTTCGTGGGGCCGCTGTACCACTGGCGCTCCTCGCGTCCGCACGAATACGCCGGCTCACCGCTCAACGCACCGGACGACGACAACGCCGCCTTCGGGGCCGGGCCGGGTCTGGGCGCACCGCCGCGCAACGTGCGCCTG
>NZ_JBPCSJ010000264.1:0-3998 GCF_051007235.1 Hydrogenophaga sp.
GTCATTCGCGGCCACGAGCTTGGCCTTGAACTGCTCTTTGGTCATGCCTGTCTGCTGGGCGCCGATGTCCTGCATGTCCAGACCGAAGATGCCGGCGAACTTGGCCAGGTAGTAGGCATTGCCGCCAGCGGCGATGAGGGCCAGCACCTGCTGGGAGCGGATGGCCTCGGCCTGCTCCGCGTTCAGCCCGTACTGCTGCATGTAGGCCTCCGGGTCGGCCAGTAAGGCGTCGCGGTTGGCCTTGTGGTTGAAGGAGAAGCACATCTTGTTCAGGGCGTAGCCCTTTTGGGCTGCACCACCGTCAAAGGGCGTTGTGCCGGGGATGGTCTTGCTCACGGTCTGTCTCCTGCGTGGGGTGGATGGACGAGGGTCAAACGGGAGTATTGGTTTTCGATTGCCAAAGATAAACAGATCAAAGATCATCAAACGCATGAATGATTTCGATTGGTCTGACCTGGATGTGCGCCTGTTGCAACTGCTGGTGGCGGTGGTGGAAGCCGGCAGCATCACCGGCGCAGCCATGGCGCTGGGGGTGACGCAATCGGCGGTGAGCCACCAGCTGGACAAGCTGCGCGCCATCACCGGTGACGCACTGTTCGTCAAGAGCGGGCGCGGGATCGTCGCCACGGCACGCGCCGGCGAGCTGGCCATACGGGCGCGAGAACTGCTGCACCAGCTGCAGGGTTTTGCCCATGCCGGGGCGTTCGACCCGGCGCACTGGCAGACCACCCTCACCGTCGCCGCCAACGACTTCCAGCGCGATGTGCTGCTGCCGCCCCTGGTGGCACGGCTGCGTGATGCCGCACCGGGCGTGTCCCTGCGGGTGGTGCCGTCGGCCATTCCCAGCCTGGAGATGCTGCGCGACGGCGCGTGCGACCTGGCCATCAGTCCGCGCCCTCCGGAAGGCACCGACATCCTGCAAAAACGCCTGTTCGAAGACGACTACCGGGTGTTCTACGACCCGGCGGTGCGCACCGCCCCCAGCTCACTGGCGGACTACTTGGCCGCCGATCACATGACCGTGGTGTACGAGCCGCGGCGCGCACAGGACCTGGACCGCAGCCTGGCCGAACGCGGCGTGCGGCGCCGCTTCGCCGTCATGGTGCCGGGCTTTGCCGGCATGCCGGCCTTTTTGCGCGGCAGCGCTTTGCTGGCCGCCGCGCCGGGCCTGCTGGCCCGTGGTCTGATGCACGGCTTTGCCAGCGTGCCCATGCCCCTGCCCTGCCCCCGGTTGCCGATGTACCTGATCTGGCACCGCCGCCACCACAACGACGAGGCCCACCGCTGGCTGCGGTCAGAACTGGAAGCGCTGGTGCCGGAAGTGCTGGCGGGCGGCAAGGCCGCCTGATCGCGGCCGCACTCAGCGCACCAATGCGCCCAGGGCCGCCACGCCCACCGGCGGTTCGGGCAGCCAGGGCAACACAAACGTGCGTTGAGCCAGACCGCTGGCAATGCGACTGGTCTGGCGCAGCTCCCCCGCCAGCCGTGCCTGCAGCAGCGGGTCGTTGGTGCCGGTCGCGGCAATGCTCTTGTTGATCACCCAGGCCCAGGGTTCGATCTTCGCGCGGCGCAGATCGTCCTGCAGCGCGGCGGCCTGGCTGACCGGGGTGACCTCGGGCAGGGTCACGATGACCACGCGGGTGGTGTCCGGGTCCTGCAGGCGCATCAGCGGCGTGATGATGTGCAGGCCCTTGCTTTCCATCTGGCCCTCGTACTGCCGCGTCATCTGCCGGTGGTAGGCGCCGGTGGCGTCCATCAGCAGCAGGCTGTGGCCGGTGGGCGCGGTGTCGAGCACGACAAAGGACGACCGTGCTTCGTTGACCACGCGGCTGAAGGCGTGGAACACCGCGACTTCTTCGGTGCAGGGCGACTGCAGGTCTTCGAGCAGCAGCGCCTTGCCTTGCTCGTCCAGGTCCTTGCCACGCGTGGCCATGATCTTGCTGATGTAGGCCTCGGTTTCGGCCTTGGGGTCGATGCGCCCGACCTTCAGGCCGTCCAGGCTGCCGTGCAGCGAGTCGGCCACATGGGCCGCCGGGTCGGTGGTCGTCAGGTGCACGCTGTGGCCGCGCTGCACCAGGCCCACGGCCAGGGCCGCGGCGATGGTGGTCTTGCCCACACCGCCCTTGCCCATGACCATGATGAGACCGTGCCCGGTGGCGGCGAGCTCGTCGGCCATGCGTGCCAGAGGCTCTGCGGGCAACGCGGGCACGGCGGGGGCGACAGTGGACGCCCCCACCTCACCACCTTGCAACAGCGCCCGCAAAGCCGGCAGGCCGACCGTGTCGAAGGCCCGCAACGGCACTTCGTCGCGCGGCAGCCGGGCCAGGGCATCGGGCAGGTGGGTCAGAGCCTCACGACCCAGCCGTTCGATGGCCTGGGCAATCGGGTCGTGGGCATCGGTCGCGTGGAACACGCCGTTCACCGCCAGCCGCTGGTTGGCCAGGCCGAGCTGGCGCAGTTCGTCTGCGGTGCGCGCAGCCTCCTGCATGGGGCGCGGATCGGGGCGTGTGACCAGCACCACCGTGGTCAGCGCCGGGTCGCTCAGGGCGCGCAGCGCGGCATTGAAGCGCGCTTCCTGCATCTTGAGGCCGGAGTGTGGCCCCAGGCACGACGCGCCCCGGTCGTTGCCGGCCAGAAAGCCGGTCCAGGCCTTGGGCAGGCTCAGCAGGCGCAGGGTGTGGCCAGTGGGTGCGGTGTCGAACGCCACGTGGTCGTACCCGCCTTCCACACCCTCGCCCGCCAGCAGCGCAGCGAATTCGTCGAAGGCAGCGATTTCGGTGGTGCAAGCGCCTGACAGCTGCTCGCGCACGGTGGTGCGCTCATCTTCAGAGGCGTCGGCGCCCAGCTGTGCCAGCACGCGCTGGCGGTAGGCCTCGGCCGCGGTGTCGGGGTCGATGTTGAGCATCTGCAGCCGCGGCACGCCCGGCACCGCCACCGGCCGGTTGGACAGCGGCACACCCAGCATCTCGTCCAGGTTGGACGCCGCATCGGTGCTGACCAGCAGCACACGCTGGCCACCATCGGCCAGTGCGACGGCCGTGGCGGTGGACAGCGAGGTCTTGCCCACCCCGCCCTTGCCGGTGAAGAACAGGAAGCGGGTCGGGTGGGTGGCGAAACCGGGCAACAGAGGTGAGTTCATGCCCCAGCATGACATGGAAGGCCGCACCACCGGGTGACGGACATCAAGAGCCTGTTCGATCGCCGGGCAGCTGCACGCGGACGACCAGCCCCGGCTGCGCATTGCGCACCGCAAAGGCACCGCCGTGCGCCTGTGCCACCAGACGGCACAGGTACAGACCCAGACCCACCCCACCGGCGCTGCGGGTGCGCGCGCTGTCGGGTCGGTAAAAGGCCTGGGCGAGCTGGGCGATCTGTTCTTCGGACACGCCAGGCCCGAAATCGCGCACCTCGATGTCCACCCCGCCATCGGTCCGGGCCTGCAGCTTCAAGTGCGGCGGCTCGTGTGCGTCGGCGCCGTGGCGCAAGGCGTTGTCCAGCAGGTTGCGCAGCAGCAAGCGGGTGCGCGACGGGTCGACCGATACCGCTGAAAGACCGGGATCGGCGATGACCTGAACACCGGCCGAGCGGGGGTGGCGTGGCTGCAGACCCACCAGCACCTCGCGGGCCAGCACCGGCACATCGGTGGGCTCGCGTTGCAAAGCGGAATGCTGGCCCGACAGGCGCTCGCTCTCCAGCAGGTCGTTGATCAGGGCCGCCATTTCCTGCAGGTCGCGCAGCAGGGCTTCGCGCTGCGGGTTCACCTCCGCGCTGTCGGGCAGCAATTCGGTGTTCAGGCGTGCGCGGGTGAGCGGGCTGCGCAGTTCGTGGCTGATGGCCAGCAGCAGCGCACGCTTGGCTTCGAGCATCTGGTGGATGTCGCGGCCCATGGTGTTGATGGTGCTGGCCAGTTCCCCCAGTTCGTCGTGCGCTTTGCAGCAACGGTCGGGAATGGGCTGGCTGAAGTCGCCGGCGCCGAACCGCCGCGCCCCTTCGCCGAT
>NZ_JBPCSJ010000265.1:0-1591 GCF_051007235.1 Hydrogenophaga sp.
TACAAACCAAAGCTCGCAGGGAACGGTGGTTTGAAACGGGGTTGGCCTTTTTTACCTTCGAGCGACTCGAGCAGCGCGGTTTCTTCGCCGCAGATGTAAGCGCCGAAACCATGGAAAGCATGCAGCTGGAACGAGAAGTTCGAGCCCATGATGTGGTTGCCCAGGTAGCCAGCGGCACGGGCCTCTTCCAGGGCCGCTTCAAAGCGTTCGTACACCTCGAAAATTTCGCCGTGGATGTAGTTGTAGCCCACGGTGATGCCCATGGCGTACGCCGCGATCGCCATGCCTTCGATGACGATGTGCGGGTTGTACATGAGGATGTCGCGGTCCTTGCAGGTGCCCGGTTCGCCCTCGTCCGAGTTGCAAACCAGGTACTTCTGCCCCGGGAACTGGCGCGGCATGAAACTCCACTTCAGGCCCGACGGGAAGCCGGCACCGCCTCGACCGCGCAGGGCCGATTCCTTGACGGTGGCGATCACCTGGTCCTGGGTCATGCCGGCCACGCCGGTCTCGGGGTTGGGCGCGGAGCCGTCCATGCCCAGGATCTTGCGCAGGGCCTGGTAGCCGCCACGCGCCTCGTAGTCTTTGATGGACCAGTTGCTGCCGTTCAGATCCTTGTAGATCTGCGGCTCGATGTGGCGACCGTGGAAGCAGGTCTGCACGCCGGTGGCGGCGAACTGCGAAAGCACTTGCTGGGCGTTCATGCCTTGCCCTCCGCGGCGCGCAGGCCGTCGATCAGCTGGTCCAGCTTGTCGTTGCTCATGAAACTGCACATGTGGCGGTCGTTGTCCAGCATCACCGGCGAGTCGGCACAGGCGCCCAGGCACTCGCTCTGCTGCAGCGTGAACAGGCCGTCGGCCGTGGTCTCACCCATGGAAACGCCGAGCTTCTGCTCCAGGTGGTGCAGCGCCTTGTAACCGTCGCGCAGCTGGCACGGCAGGTTGGTGCAGACGTTGAGCTTGAACTTGCCCACCGGCCGCTGGTTGTACATGTTGTAGAAGGTCGTGACTTCATGGACGGCCATCACCGGCATGCCCAGAAATTCGGCGATGGCCTGCTCGGCCTCGACGCTGACGTAGCCGTTTTCCTGCTGGACGATGGACAGACAGGCCATCACGGCAGACTGCGCCTGCTCGGCCGGGTACTTGGCCGCTTCACGCGCGAAGCGAGCGCGCGTCGCGTCCGACAGCGCCAGGGCCTGCACCGGCCCGGAGGTTTGCGAAGCGTGACTCATCGGTCGATTTCTCCGAAAACGATGTCCATGGTGCCGATGATGGCGACCGCATCGGCCAGCATGTGGCCGCGTGCCATCTCGTCCAGAGTGGCCAGGTGGGCGAAGCCCGGGGCGCGGATCTTCAGGCGGTACGGCTTGTTGGCACCGTCGCTGACCAGGTAGATGCCGAACTCGCCTTTGGGGTGCTCGACGGCTGCGTAAGCCTCGCCTTCGGGCACGTGAAAACCTTCGGTGAAGAGCTTGAAATGGTGGATCAGCTCCTCCATGTTGCTCTTCATGTCCACCCGCGGCGGCGGGGCCACCTTGTGGTTGTCGGTGATCACCGGGCCGGGATTGGCGCGAAGCCACTTCGAGCAC
>NZ_JBPCSJ010000266.1:0-21595 GCF_051007235.1 Hydrogenophaga sp.
GGCCCTGAAAGACTTTGACGGTGCGATGAAGGCAGACAGCGCTGCACCGCTGATCTTCACCGCCTGGCTCGACGAGTTCACGCGCGGCGTGATCGGCGACAAGCTGGGGCAGGAGCGGTTCAAGGGCCTTTACGGCAAGCGCCTGTTCCGCAATGCGGTGGAGGACATCCTGACCCGCGATGACCGAGGCTGGTGCGGGCCGACCGGCTGCGCCGTCGCCAGCACGGCCGCGCTGGGCCGTGCGCTGGACCAGCTCTCGCAGCAGCAGGGCGGCGACGTGAACGCCTGGCGCTGGGGCACGGCCCACCCGGCGTATTCGGTGCACAAGCCGCTGGGCAATGTGCCGGCGCTGGCGCGGCTGTTCGATGTGCGCCGACCCACCGGCGGCGACCCGTTCACCGTGAACGTGGGCCAGTACCACCTGGACAAAGCCGACGCGCCCTACGCCAACCGCCACGCGGCCAGCCTGCGCACGATCTACGACCTGGCCGATCCGGAGCAATCGCGCTTCATCTATCAGACCGGGCAGAGCGGCAACGTGTTCTCTAGCCGCTACCGGGATATGGCCGACGAATGGGCCGCTGTGCAATATCGGCCGCTGCAGCTGGCGCCCAAGGTCTGGGCCAGCCGCCTGACGCTCACGCCGTGAGCAGGCTGTCAGCAGTCACTTCAGGTTGCCCGACAGGAACTGCGCCAGGCGTTCGCTCTTGGGCGCGGACAGCACCTCGCGCGGCACGCCCTGTTCTTCGATGCAGCCCTGGTGCAGAAAGATCAGGTGGTTGGACACCTCGCGGGCAAAGCCCATCTCGTGCGTCACCACCACCATGGTGCGGCCTTCTTCGGCCAGGGTGCGCATCACGCGCAACACCTCGGTCACAAGTTCCGGGTCGAGCGCGCTGGTCGGCTCGTCGAACAGCATCACCTCGGGTTCCATGGCCAGGGCACGGGCAATGGCCACACGCTGCTGCTGACCGCCCGACATGTGGGCGGGGTACTTGCCCTCCACGTTGCGCAAGCCGACTTTCTCGAGGTACTTGCGCGCGGTGGCCATGGCTTCGTCCTTGCCTTTGCCCAGCACGTGCATCGGCGCTTCGATGATGTTTTCCAGCACGGTCAAGTGTGACCAGAGGTTGAAGTGCTGGAACACCATGGCCAGCTTGGCGCGGGCGCGCTGCAGCTGCTTGTCGTCGGCGGCCTTGAGCATGCCGTCCTTGGCGGTGACCAGTTGCAGTTCTTCACCGGCCACAATGATGCGGCCTTGCTGGGGCCGCTCCAGCAGGTTCATGCAGCGCAGGAACGTGGATTTGCCCGAGCCGGACGAGCCGATGATGCTGATGACATCACCCGCTTTGGCGGTCAGCGAAATGCCCTTGAGCACTTCGTGCGAGCCGTAGCTTTTGCGGATGTCGAGGGCTTCGAGTTTGGTGGTCATTGGCAGATTTTCAGGGGCTGAGCAGGTTGCCCGAGCGGATGGGGACGGCGCCGGCCACACGGCAGATTTCCATGCCGGTGGTGGCCCAGCGCAGGTTGTGGCGGGCGTAGATCACGCCGTCGGTGCGGGTGCTGATGGGTGTTCGGCGCTGGTGGAGCGGGTCCACGATGTGGGCGAGCACGTCACCCGCCTTCACCACGTCGCCCGGCTGGCGGTGGAACACCACCACCCCGGCGTGGGGCGCGTGCATGTCGTCGGTGGCGGCCAGCGCCGTCGGTTCGCACAAGGCTGGTGGCAGGGCAGGGGGCGGGCCCGCCAGCACCCCACGTTCGAGCAGGTAGTGGACGATGGCCTGGGCATCTTGCGCCGCGAGTTCGTCGGACACGTCGGTCTGGCTGCGCAGTTCCACCGTGGTGCTGGCGCAGGCGAGCGGGATGGGCGCACGGTCCTTGAAATGTTCTTGCAGGCGCCACCAAGGCCCAGACAAGGCTTCGTCAAACGAGATCAGCGGCCCTGAACCCCGCGCCCACAACAGGGCGCGGGCTCCGAGGTAGCGTGCCAGGGGGGCGATCTGGTCGATCATGGGTTGCTCGACGTAGAGGTGCATCACGGCTTCGAAGTCGCAATGCAGGTCCAGCACCAGGTCGGCGTCGTGCGAGAGCGTCATCAACACCTGGCGCTGGCTTTGCAGCTCGGTGGTGGGCGTCTGCGCGTCCAGCGCCTGGCGCATGGCGGCACGGATCAGGCGCTTGTTCGTCTGGGCATCGGGTCCGAGCTGATCGGCCACCACGTCTTTGACCAGGTTGAAGAAATCCGGGTAGTGGCGGTTGAAGTTCTCCATCGCGCCCAGCTCGAAGCGGCCGATCTGGTGGTGCATCACCGTTTGCGACAGACCGATGGGGTTGGCCATCGGCACCAGCACCACCTCGCCCAGCAGTTCGCCCTGGGCTTCGGCCGTTTCGAGCAGTCCGCGCAGGTGGTCGGCCACCAGCATGCCCGGCAGCTCGTCGGCGTGCAGACTGGCCTGGATGTAGACCTTCCGGCCTGTTCCTGTCGGGCCGAAATGCCAGCTCACCAGTTGGCGCTGGGTGCCCAGCGAGGGGGAGAGAAGAGGGTGCAGTTGCTGTTGCATCTTGAGCAGCGGGCGCAGGGCAGGGCCTGCCGCCCATTCAATGGGCTTGGGGCCGCAGGTAGGCCAGGAAGCGGCGTTCGAGCAAGCGGAAGACGTACACCAGGACAAACGTGAGCACGAAGTACAGCACCGCGACCACGATGAAGGGCTGGAACGCGAGGTAGTAGGTCTTGTAGATGGAATAGGCCGCGTTGGTGAGGTCGTACAGTGCCGGCACCACGCTGGCCAGCGAGGTGGCGTGCAGCATCATCACCACCTCGTTGGAATAGCCGGGCAGGGTGCGGCGCAGGGCGCTGGGCAGCACCAGCCGGAACATCATGTTCCATTTGCCGTAGCCGGCGGCCTGGGCGGCTTCGATTTCACCAGCGGGTGTTTCCTTGATGGCGCCGGCCAGCATCTCCACCGTGTAGGCACAGGTGTTGAGGGTGAAGGCCAGCACGGCGCAGAAGAACGGGTCTTTGAACCAGGTGAAGGGCCAGTGCGTGTCCCACAAAGCCTGCACCCATTCCAGCTGGGCAATCCCGTAATAGATGAAGTACACCTGAATCAGCAGCGGCGTGCCGCGCACCACGTAGGTGAACAGCCAGACCGGCCACCACAGCCATTTGCTGCTGGACACGCGCATCAGCGTCAGGGGCAGGGTCAGCAGACCGCCCGCCACGAGGCTGATGGTCAGCAGTTCCAGGGTGGCGATGAAGCCGGTCCAGTACAGCTCCAGGTTTTGTGGCTGGAAGATGATGGCGAACTTGTCCATCAGAAATCTCCCCGCTTCACGCCGACCGAGTACCGTTTTTCCGCCTTGCGCAGCAGGTAGAGGCTGATGCTCGAAATGAGCAGGTACAGCACGCCCGCAAAGGCCATGAAGATGATGGCTGCGCCGGGGATCTGACCGCGTGCGGCGGCGCCGGCCTGCTTGGCGAGGTTGGTGATGTCGGCCAGGCCGATCACCGATACGAGGGCTGTGGCCTTGAGCAGCACCAGCCAGTTGTTGGTGAAGCTGGGCAGGGCGAAGCGCACCATTTGCGGCAGCACCATGCGTCGGAAGGTGTAGAAGCGGCTCATGCCAAACGCCCAGCCCGCTTCGGACTGGCCCTTGGGCACGCTCATGATGGCACCGCGGAAGGTTTCGGTCATGTACGCGCCGTACACGAAGCCGATGGTCAGCACACCCGCCACGAACGGGTTGATCTGAGGGCCACGCCGAAAGCCCAACGCCTCGGCGATGTCATTGACCAGGATCTGCCCGCCGAAATACAGCAGCAGCATCCACACCAGATCCGGGACGCCCCGGATCACGGTGGAGTAAATATCGCCGACCCAGTTGAGCGCCTTGTAAGGCGATAGCTTCGCGGCCGCCCCGGCCAGGCCGAGGATGGCCGCCACGACCAGGGCGCCCAGGGCCACACCGATGGTGACAAACAGTCCCTGAAGAATGCTGAGAAGGTATGTCGTCATCGGATCGTGGCCACCGGGTGCTCAAAAGGCTCAGGAGCCCCAGATGTCCACGCCAGGGACGTGCTTGTCGGCCAGTTCTTTCCACTTGCCGTTGTCGCGGATCGCCTTGATGCCAGCGTCCAGTGCGTCGCGCAGAGCCGTGTCTTCCTTGCGGATGGCCACACCGGCGCCGGCACCGAAGTACTTGGCGTCGAATTCGACCGGGATGCGGCCGCCAGCGCAGCTGTAATCCTTGCCATCCGGGGTCGACAGGAAGCCACCGTTGACTTCGACCACATCGGCCACGGTGCCGTCCAGACGGCCGGACTTGATGTCCAGGTAGACCTGGTCTTGTGCGTCGTAAGGAACGATGGTGGCGCCAGCCGCCTTGAGTTCACCCATGGCGTACTTTTCCTGGGTGGAGGCCTTGAGCACGCCCAGCTTTTTGCCCTTGAAAGCGGCCGCTTCTGCACCCAGGTTCAGAGCCGTTTTGACCACCACGCACGACGGCGTGTTGTAGTACTTGCCCGTGAAGTCCACGGCCTGCTTGCGCTCTTCGGTGATCGACATCGACGAGATGATCGCGTCGTACTTCTTGGCTTGCAGGCCGGGGATCATGCCGTCCCAGGCCTGTTCCACGAACACACACTTGCTCTTGAGTTCGTCGCACAGCGCCTTGGCGACGTCGACGTCAAACCCAGCCGGCTCGCCAGCGTCTGTCTTGTACGTGAAGGGCTTGTAGGTGGGGTCGATGGCCACACGCAGCTCGGGCCACTGGCTCGGTGCGGGGGCCGGAGCAGCCGCTGCCGCGGGTGCTGCGGCGGGGGCGGCAGGCGGCTCCGACTTGCCGCAGGCCACCAGGCTGGCTGCGCCGATCAGGCTCAGGGAAAACAGTGCGTACTTCATCGTCAATGGTCCTTGTAAAAGGTGATGGGGTCGACCGGATTGGACTCCTGTCGAGCCTTCAGATTGTAGGTCTGGTGCGTCCACTTTCGGGAAGCACCAAACTGGTGTTTCCCCGCATGGGCCTCGGAAAAGCCTGGGTGATTCAGCAATATTCAAGCCGAGATTTTTATAGCTATTTTACTTTACATAATATACATCGTAGAACATTACCACATCACCCAAGAAATCCACTTTGTGGTCATCGATCCCAAAGAATTCTGGTCACCGAGACGTCCTCTTTGGCCACGCACTTGCCCGCACAGATGCGTTCCCCGATCCGCCGGGCCGTGGAGGCAACTGTCGCTACAGGCGAAGGCATTGCCATGCTTTGACCCTTACGTTGAGGAAACCGCGACCCGATGGCCCATCCTGAATGGCTCAGAAAAAAACCCGACAGGCCTGAACCTGTCGGGTTTCGGTTTCGATCGCAGACAGGGTCAGTCTTCGACGAAGGCTTCTTCGCGCTTTTTCTTGACCGAGGGCATCAGCACCACCGCCAGCAGAACCGCTGCAACGAACAACAGGCTGGCGGACAGTGGACGCGTGACGAACACCGACCAGTCGCCGCGAGAGATCAGCAGCGCACGGCGCAGGTATTCCTCCATCATCGGACCCAGGATCAGACCCAGCAGCAACGGCGCGGGTTCGCAGCCGAGCTTGATGAAGCCATAGCCGATCAGGCCGAACAAGGCCACCATCCAGATGTCGAAGCTGTTGTTGTTGGTCGAGTACACCCCGATGGCACAGAACAGCACGATGGCCGGGAACAGCCACTTGTACGGCACGGTCAGCAGCTTGATCCAGATGCCGATCAGCGGCAGGTTCAGGATGATCAGCATCGCGTTGCCGATCCACATCGAAGCGATCAGGCCCCAGAACAGCTCGGGGTTGCGGGTCATGACTTGCGGGCCGGGCTGGATGTTGTGGATGGTCATGGCACCGACCATCAGCGCCATCACGGCGTTGGGCGGGATGCCCAGGGTCAGCAGCGGAATGAAGGACGTCTGGGCACCGGCGGTGTTGGCGGCTTCAGGCGCCGCGACACCGCGGATGTTGCCTTGTCCGAACGGCACTTCGCCGGGCTTGAGCTTGGTCTTCTTCTCGATGGTGTAGGCCGTGAAAGCCGAGAGCAGCGCGCCACCGCCGGGCAGGATACCCAGTGCGGAACCCAGTGCGGTACCGCGCAGCACGGCGGGGATCATGTTTTTGAAGTCTTCCTTCGTCGGCATGATGCCGTTGACCTTGCCCGTGAAGACTTCGCGGCTTTCCTCGGGCTGCGACAGGTTGCTGATGATTTCGCCATAGCCGAACACGCCCATGGCAATCGCCAGGAAGCTGATGCCGTCGGTCAGTTCCGGAATGTCGAAGCTGTAGCGCGCCACGCCGGAGTTTACGTCGGTACCGACCAGGCCCAGCAGCAGGCCCAGGACGATCATGGCCAACGCTTTGAGCAACGAGCCGGAAGCCAGCACCACGGCACCGATCAGGCCGACGATCATGAGCGAGAAGTATTCGGCGGGGCCGAACTCCAGCGCCAGTTCGGTCAGCGGAGCGGCAAATCCGGCCAGGATCAGCGTGCCCACGCAACCGGCGAAAAACGAACCCAGGCCGGCAGCGGCCAGAGCAGGGCCTGCCCTGCCCTTGCGCGCCATCTGGTAACCGTCGATCACGGTCACCACGGACGACGATTCGCCGGGCAGGTTGACCAGGATGGCGGTGGTGGAGCCGCCGTACTGCGCACCGTAGTAAATACCGGCGAGCATGATGAGCGCGGCCACGGGCGGCAGGCCGTAGGTGGCCGGCAGCAGCATGGCGATGGTGGCCAGTGGGCCAATGCCAGGCAGCACGCCGATCAGCGTGCCCAACAGGCAGCCGATGAAGGCGTAGAGCAGGTTCTGCAGGGTGAAGGCAACGCCAAAACCCAGCGCGAGGTTGTTGATGAGATCCATGTGCGTGTCTCCTCGTGTTCAGTTCGCGAGGAACCAGGGCAGGACCGGGAACTGCAGGTTCAGCAGTTTCACGAAAGCGAGGTAGCTGCCCACGGCCAGGATGGCGGCCAGGATCAGCGATTCTTTGAGCTTTGCGCCTTCGCGGGCGTAGCCGGCCATGATCACCAGGCCGAAGATCGCCACGATCAGACCAGAGGCCGGCAGACCGAAGGCGGGAATGCCCACCAGCAGCGCACCGAACAGCAGGTTGGCGCCGAGGATGAACACCAGCGGGCGCCAAGCGACGGCGCCGATCTTGTCGCCACCGGGCGGGCCGGACTTGAAGGCGTTGAAGGTGACCAGCGACCCGAGCAAGACCAGGATCAGGCCCAGCATGAAGGGGAAGTAGCCGGGACCCATGCGGGCGGCATCGCCGATTTCATAACTCACAGCACCCCAGGCGAACGAGCCGCCCACCGCCATGAACATGAGACCGGACACAAAATCTTTCTGACTGGCCAAGGCCACGGTTATCTCCTTTGTAGTTAGATCACCGCGGATTCTGTGGGCCTTTGGCACTGTGCTCCATGTGGGTTACACCTACGGGCGTGCCGTTGGTGACAGGCAGGCCTTACCAGGTGCCGGTCGGCTGCCGGGACCGCAGTGCCGCCGTGAGCAGCCGGACAGCGTCCTTGCGCTCAGCACGCTGGGCAAAGTCCAGGGCGGTCAGGTTCTGCTCGTTCTTCAGGGTCGCATCGGCCCCCTCTTCCAGCAACAGCTGCACCACCGCTGGCGAGCCGTACTTGGCGGCCATCATGAGCGGGGTGGTCTTGTTGGGCGATTCGGCGTCGATGTAGGCGTGGTGTTCGAGCAGCAGGCGCACCAGTTCCAGCCCCACCGGTTCGGGGTTGGACGCGGCGTAATGCAGCGGTGCCCAGCCGGGTTTGTTGACCTCGGCCTTGCGCTCGATCAGCCGCTTGGCCAGTGGCAGATGGCCCTTGATCGCGGCCATCATGAGCGGGCTTTCGCCGCGCGGATTGCGGGCTTCGACCTGCACCAGCGGCTGCTCCAGCAGGAAGTCCGCGACCTTCAGCGAGCCTTCGCGGATCGCCACCAGCAGCGCATGGTTGCCCTGCTCGTCCCGGGTGTTGAGGTCAAAACCCCGCAGCACGAGCTTGACGACGGTGGACTCGTCGTCGCGCCGCGTGGCGGCGAAAAAGTCCTCGAACGCACCGGCATGGGCAGCGGAGAAAGCAGAACAAAATCCCGCCAATACAAGCAGCTTTCGCCATTTGTTCATGTGACACCTCATGTGAATTCAGGCGCTGATGCGTGTGAAAAGCTGGTCCACATTGGCGCTGGTGGCCCGGGCGACTGCTTCCACCGGTATGCCCTTGATCTCCGCGATCTGCTGCGCCACGTGCGGCACATAAGACGGGTTGTTGGTCTTGCCGCGGTACGGCACCGGCGCCAGGTACGGGCTGTCGGTCTCGATCAGGGTGCGGTCCAGTGGCACGAAGCGGGCCACCTCGCGCAGGTCGGCCGCGTTGCGAAAGGTCAGGATGCCCGAGAACGAGATGTAGAAACCCAGGTCGAGCGCGGCGCGCGCAACCGCCTCGGTTTCGGTGAAGCAGTGGAACACACCGCGCGAGGTGGGCAGGCCTGCGTTGGCCCCGCTGCCCAGCCCCCCGGCTTCGCGCAGGATGGCCAGGGTGTCGTCGGATGCGCTGCGGGTGTGGATCACCAGCGGCAGGTCGGTCTGACGGCCGGCCTGGATGTGGGTGACGTAGCGCTCGCGCTGCCAGGCCATGTCGGCCACGCTGCGACCGTTGAGGCGGTAGTAGTCCAGGCCCGTTTCGCCAATGCCGACCACGCGCGGCAGTGCGGCGCGGGTCAGCAGGTCGTCCAGGCTGGGTTCGCGCACGCCCTCGTTGTCGGGGTGCACGCCGACGGTGGACCACAGTTGCGCATGGCCGGTGGCCAGCGCGTGCACTTCGTCAAACTCTTCCAGGGTGGTGCAGATGCACAGAGCCCGGTCCACTTGCGCCAGTTGCATGGCGTCGAGGATGGTGGGCAGCTGCTCGCGCAGCTCGGGAAAACTCAGGTGGCAGTGGGAATCGGTGAACATCCACCGAGCATAAAGGCAGCGCTGCCCTGCCCTGGCAGCGCGGGTCGAATGTTCAGATGGTCTGGGTGGGCTTGTCCGAGCCCAGCGCCGTGCCCAGGATCTCTTCGATCTTGAGTTTGAGCTGGCGCGACTTTTCGTCGGCCGGGAAACGGATGCCCACCCCCTGGGTGCGTCCGCCCTGCGATTTGGCTGGTGTGACCCAGGCGACCTTGCCGGCCACCGGTTATCGTTGCGGGTCGACAGGCAGGCTCAGGAGCACATACACATCATCACCCAGGCGGTAGTCGCGCGAAGACGGGATGAAGATGCCCCCGTCGGCGAACAGCGGGATGTAGGCCGCGTACAGCGCGGCCTTCTCCTTGATGGAGAGCTGGATCACGCTCGGGCGTGCTGACGCCGCCGAAGGAGTGGAAGAAGTGCTCATATGTCGCCGGAGTTTAGCGGCAAAGCCCGGTCGCAAGCCCTGCAACAACCTGAGGTTGACCCCGCAGATCGTGGGTTGCGTCCGGTGGCGGCGGGTTCGCACGCCCCATCAGGGCCGCGCTGGTCGGGCGCGCAGCACCTGGCGGGTCCGCACGGCCCAGGCTTCCTGCATCAGGCCAGCGTTGAACGGATGTTCCACGGTGCGGGCCGCGGCCATCAGTTCTTTGGACCAGGCCGCCAGCAGCGCCATGCGCGGCGCAGCGGGCAGCTGGTCGGCCTGGAAGTAGCGGGTGGGCGCGCCGGCTGCGTGGGCCATGAGGTCGTGGCACAGCTTCTGCAGCACCTCTAGCTGTTGCGCGGCGGGCCAGTCGCCCATGGCCGCCCAGTCGCCGCGCGCCAGCGCCGCCGGCAGTTCAGCCCAGGTCTTGGCGTTGAGCCCGCCCGCGCCCCAGGCCAGGGCGTCGCTGGGCCTGCCACCGGCGGCCTGCAGCCAGACCCTGGCCTGGTCCCGGCTGGGCGCGCTGGCCCCGCGCGCTGCGGCCTGTTGCAGCAGCCAGTCCAGCGCCTCGTCTTCGGTCGGCCAGACCATGGCGTGGCCCTGGCAGCGGCTGCGGATGGTGGGCAGCAGCTGGTGCGTGGACTCGCAGGCCAGCACAAAGCGCGTGTCGCCCGGCGGCTCTTCCAGCGTCTTGAGCAGCGCGTTGGCGGTCACGTGGTTCATGCGCTCGGCCGGGTACACCAGCACCGCCAGGCCGCGCCCGCGGGCACTGGTGCGCTGGGCAAAAGCCACGGTGTCGCGCATCGCCTCGACGCGGATGTCCTTGCTGGGCTTGCGTTTCTTGTCGTCGATCTCTTTCTGCGCAGCCTCGGGCAGCGGCCAGCCCAGCTCCAGCATCACGGTCTCGGGCATGAGCACCACGAAGTCGGGGTGGGCGTGGCTGCCGATCAGGTGGCAGCTGCCGCAGGTCCCACAAGGACCGTCCGCCGTCGGTTGCTCGCACAGCCAGGCCTGGGCCAGCGAAAGCGCCAGTTCGTACTGGCCCAGGCCGGACGGGCCTTGCAGCAGCCAGGCGTGGCCACGCTGGGCCAGCAGCGGTGTGAGTTGGCGCTGGATCCAGGGTGCGCGGCTCATGCGGCACCGCCTTGGGGCAGCTTTGCGAGCCAGCCACGTGTCACCACAGCCTGAGCCACGTCCTGCCAGACCTGTTCGCGCGGCTGGTCGGCGTTGATGCGAGCGAACCGTTGAGGCTGGGCGGTGGCGCGGGCCCCGTAGCCGGCGATGACGCGCTCAAAGAACGCAACGGGTTGGGCCTCGAAGCGGTCGGGCGCGCGGGCGTCAGCCAGGCGCGCAGCGGCTATCGCTGCAGGCAGGTCGAACCAGATCGTCAGGTCGGGCTGTCGAATGGTGCCATCGGCGAGCGCGGGCACGGCTTGCACCCAGCGTTCCAGCGTGCTCAAGGTGGTCAGATCGAACCCGCGCCCTCCCCCCTGGTAGGCGAAGGTGGCGTCGGTGAAGCGGTCGCACAGCACCACCTCGCCACGGACCAGGGCCGGTTCGATCACCGTCACCATGTGGTCGCGCCGTGCGGCGAACACCAGCAGCGACTCGGTCAGCGGGTCCATGGCATCGCCCAGCACCAGCGCGCGCAGCTTTTCGGCCAGCGGCGTGCCGCCGGGTTCGCGCGTCAGCGTCACGGTACGGCCCTGGGCCCGGAAGGCATCGGCCAGCCCGGCGATGTGGGTGGACTTGCCGGCGCCGTCGATGCCTTCGAAGCTGATGAACAGGCCAGTGGATGGAGCGATCATGGGGGTCATCGTTGGAGCTGGTAGCGCCGCACGGCGGCGTTGTGCTCGGTCAGGCTGGCGCTGAAGTGGCTGCTGCCATCGCCGCGCGCCACGAAGTAGAGCGCGGGCGTCTGCGCCGGTTGCACCGCGGCCATGAGCGAGGCCCAGCCGGGCATGGCAATGGGGGTGGGTGGCAGGCCCGCACGGGTGTAGCTGTTGTAGGGGGTGTCAGCCAGCAGATCGGCCTTGCGCAGGTTGCCGTCGAAGCGTTCGCCCAAGCCGTAGATCACAGTCGGGTCGGTCTGCAGGCGCATGCCGATGCGCAGGCGGTTGTTGAACACGCCCCCCACCAGGGCCCGATCGCTGTCCACACCGGTTTCTTTTTCGATGATGCTGGCCAGGATCAGCGCCTGCTCGGGCGTTTGCACCACGGCGCCGGGCGCACGCTGGGCCCAGGCCTGGGCCAGGCGCTGGTCCATGGCCTGGGCGGCCTGGCGCAGCACGCTGGCCGCGCTGGCGCCACGCACCATGCGGTAGGTGTCGGGGAAGAATCGCCCTTCCGGGTGCCGGCCCGGGTAGCCGATGCGGGCCATGATGTCGGCCGCGCTCAGGCCCTCCAGGTCCTGCGCCAGGTCGGGCGACTGGCGCACCGCCTGCAGAACCTCGCGGAAGTTCCAGCCTTCGACCAGGGTCAGGCTGCGCAGCGCCTGGTCCCCTCTGACCAGCTTGTCCAGCAGGCTGCGAGGTGTCAGCCCGGCGTCCAGCTCGTAATGGCCGGCCTTGATGGACCGCGACTGGCCCGACAGCCGGAACCAGGCGAACAGCAGCAGCGGCGGCGTCTGCACCCCGGCGTCGACCAGGGTTTGCGCGGCAGCGCGGGCCGACGAGCCCGCCTCGATCTGCACCGGCAACGGCAGGTCGGCGCCGTTGGCGGCCTTCATATCCAGGGGGCGCTGCAACCACCAGACGGCCGCGCCCGCCAGCAGCACGGCCGCGGCGGTCAGGGCGAGCAGCAGTGTTTTGAACAGACGCATGGCGGACAACGGGGGAAGGTGGAAGGGCTGGACGGCGGTGCCAATGCACCGCCACGGCAACCGGGAAAGACGCCGGGCATGATAATCGCTGACCCGTTTTCAACCGCCTGCCGCCGACCATGACCACCGCCGCTTCCACCGCCCCGGCCATTGCCCACACCCCCAGCGCCACCGCCCTGCGTTCGCTGGGCGTGATCCGTGCCCAGGGGGAAGAGGCGGCCAAGTTTCTGCACGGCCAGTTGACCCAGGACTTCTCGCTGCTGGGCCTGTCAGAAGCCCGGCTGGCCGGGTTCTGTTCGGCCAAAGGGCGTCTGCTGGCCAGCTTTGTGGGCTTCAAGCGCGCACACGATGACATCCTGCTGCTGTGCGGCCGCGACGTGCTGCCCGCCACGCTCAAGCGCCTGTCCATGTTCGTGCTGCGGGCCAAGGTGCAGCTGAGCGACGCCACCGATGCGTTCCAGGTCTGGGGCCTGAGCGGCACCGATGCGGCGGCCCGGCCTTGGAGCAAGACCGATGGCGCCGACGGCAGCCAGACCGTGGTGCTGTACCCGGCGGCGGGCCTGGGCCGTGCGCTGTGGGTGGCGCCGGTGGACGTGGCCGCCCCTGCCCTGCCACCGCTGGAGGCCGCCCAGTGGGACTGGCTGGAGGTGATGAGCGGGGTCGCACACGTGAGCCAGCCCATCGTCGAGGCCTTCGTGCCCCAGATGCTGAACCACGAATCGGTGGGGGGCGTGAACTTCAAGAAAGGCTGCTACCCCGGCCAGGAGGTGGTGGCGCGCAGCCAGTTCCGCGGCACGCTCAAACGCCGGGCCTACCTGGTGTCCAGCGACGCGGCACTGTCGGTGGGCCAGGACGTCTTTCACAGCAGTGACGCAGAACAACCCTGCGGAACCGTGGCCGCGGCGGCGCCCCACCCGGCCGGCGGCTGGAACGCCATCGTCTCGATGCAGACCAGCGCGGCCACCGATGGTGCGCTGCACGCCGGCAGCGCCACCGGGCCAGCGCTGGGCCTGTTGCCCCTGCCCTACCCGTTGCTCGAAGACATTTGAGCGCCAGAGCACCGGCGCCATGTGCCTGATCGCGTTTGCCATCGGCGCCCACCCGGCCTGCCCCCTGCTGCTGGCCAGCAACCGCGACGAGTTCTTTGATCGACCGACATCGCCGCTGCACCGCTGGCCCGATGCACCAGCAGGCATCTGGGCCGGGCGCGACCAGCGTGACGGCGGCACCTGGCTGGGCATCAGCGAAGCCGGCCGCGTGGCACTGCTGACCAATGTGCGCAGCGCCCAGCCGGGGCCAGGCGCGCGCAGCCGCGGAGAACTGGCCACCCGCTGGCTGGAGGGCTCCAGCGACTTGAACACCTTCGCCACCGGCCTGGAGCCCGGCGCCTATGGCGGATTCAACCTGGTGGTGGGCGACCTGCGCCGAGGCCAGTGGACCTGGCTGTGCAACCGCGATCCGGACCGCCCCCACACCGATGTCGCTGCCGCCCTGCACCGGCAGGATCTGGCTGCGGGTGTTTATGGCCTGTCCAACGCGGCGCTGGACACACCCTGGCCCAAAACCCAGCGCCTGAAAACGGCGCTGTCCCAGGCCATGGAGGCGCTGGACACCGATGCCGCCTGGTTGCCCCCGCTGCAGGTCGCGCTGGCCGATGACCGGCCACGTCCCCTGGCCGACCTGCCCGCTACCGGTGTGCCGCCGGACTGGGAGCGCGCTTTGTCCAGCCCTTTCGTGCACGCGCCGGACCACGGCTACGGTACCCGCAGCAGCCTGGTGATGCGCGTACAGGCCGATGACAGCCGACACCGCATCGACCTGCACGAATGGACCCACTCGCCCGCCGGCTGGAGCACTGCAGCGCCGGCCCGGCACCAACTGAGCTGGTGACGAGCGTGCGGGAGGTGCCCCGCATCAGCGGCGGGGCGTGGGGGCAACAGGGCCGGCCGCCGGGCCGCCCCCAAGGCGGGCCCAGCGCCGTTGGGGGGCAACGACCCGCGCAGCGGTGGGGCGTGGGGGCCGACCGACCGCAGCGAAGGGCCGCCCCGAGCAAGGTCAGCCCCCTTGGGGGGCAGCGACCCGCGCAGCGGCGGAGCGTGGGGGCTACATCACTTTTGCAATTGCGGCCACAGGCCCGGCGGAATGCCATTGAGCATGGCCTGGCGCTGCTCGGGCGGAGTGGCCGCCAGGGCGGCGCGGAAATACTCCATGGCCTTGGCCACGTTGCCCTTGCCGATCCAGGCGTTGCCGATCTTGGCGTCGCCGTCGGCTTTGGTGGCCGGCCAGCCTTTGGTGCGCAGTTCAATCGACTTGATCGCCAAGTCCCAGTCCTGCGCACGCATGGCCAGCACGAAGCCGGTGTTGACCATGTCGTAGTCGTACTTGCCGGCGTTGATGTCTTCGCGCGCGATCGCCAGCGCCTTGGGCTCGTTGCCGTTGCGGCTGAGCAGGATCACCTCCAGCGACCGCACCGATGGCGCGTTGGCCTGGATCTTCTTGGCGCGTTCGAGCATGGCCATGGACTTGTCCGGCTCGCCCATCTGGGCGTAGCCGCGCGCCACGTTGGTCATGATGGCGGCCACGTACGGCCGTGAACCGAGCACCGATTCCCAGATCCAGACCGCGTTCTTCCAGTCGCCCCACTTGGCCAGTTCGTCCGCCACCATGGGCGTGATCTTGCGGTAGTGCTGGTTGATGGCGATGCCTTCTTCGATCAGGCGCAGCATCTCCTCGCGTTGCGGAATCCACTTGGGGTTGTTGTAGTCGCCCGACTGGCTGACCAGCAGCGCGATCTTGGTGGCGCGCACGATCAGGCTCTCGCTGGCCGCGGCCTGCTGGGTGATGAAGCTCGCCAGCGCCAGACAGCCCATGGCGGTGACCGCCGCCACCTGCGAGAACACCGGCTTCCACGGCAGGCGGGCGGCGGCGGTCCAGCCGCGCTGCGCCAGGCGTGCGTCGGACGCGGCCAGGATGGCCAGGAACAGTGCGAACAGCGCGCCGGTGCTGGCCATGCGCCACGGGAAGCCCGCGTTGCTGACGATCAGGAACGCCAGCAGCCCGGCCAGCGTGACCGCGCGCAGCAACCCTTCTTCCCGTTCATCCGACGTCGCCTGCAGACCCCAGGTGCGCCAGGCCGCGCGCAGCAAATAGGCCACCAGCGCCAGCAGGAAGATCCAGCCCACCAGCCCGTATTCGGCCAGCAGCTGCAGGATCTCGTTGTGCACGTAGTAGTCGGTTTCCAGCTGCGAGCCTTCATCTTGGTAGAGCGGAATGTCCACTTCCCAGGCGCCGGCCCCCACACCCGTCAGCGGGCGCTGATGGATGATGCGGCCGGTGGCCTTCCACATGACCCAGCGCACCGAGAACGAGCGCTCGGTGTATTCCTCGGTCTGCGTCATCGACTTGGCGCGGGCAAAGCTGCGCTCCAGCGCGTTCAGACCGCGGCCTTCGAGCCGGTTTTCTTCGATCAGTTTGGGGTTGCCGGTGCTGATCAGGCCCAGGCCGAGCACGCTGATGAGCAACACCCCGGCCGCCAGGATGCGCGTGCCCGACTCCCAGCCCTTGAAGGCCAGTTGACCGCGATAGCGCCACAGGATGACCGGCGTGACCACCGCCAGCGCCAGCAGCGCCAACAACGCCGAGCGCGTGCCGGTCATGAACATGGCCACCAGGTTGAAGCCGAGCGAAAACGCCAGCAGCGCCACCGTGGCGCTGTTGCGGGCACGCACCAGCAGCCAGACCGAGAACGGCAGCGTGCAGACCAGGAATTCCGCGAAGAAGTTGCGATTGACGAAGGTCGACGCCGGGTTGGGGCCCTGCGGGAAAAAGGACATGTCGGTCCAGAACTGCAGCGCGGTCCAGAGCGAGGCAACGAAGGCGCCGGTGTGGATGCCCCAGGCCAGCAGCGGCATGCGCTCGCGGTCCAGCGTGTTCAGGCCCAGCCAGACGATGAGCGTGAAGATGAACCAGCGGATCGCCTCGACGCCGGCCAGGTAGGTGTGCGACCAGACCATGCTGCCCAGCGCGTACAGGGTCAGCATCAGCGGCAGCCAGACCAGGGCGTGCCAACGCAGCGCGGTGTCGCGGTTGCGCTGGTTCCAGAAGAAGAACAGCGCGGCCGCCAGCACGGCGAACGACACCACGATGGACTTGAGCGTGTCCTGCAGCATCAGCTCGTTGGGCACGCCCAGAGCGGGCGCCAGGAACATCATCAGCGCCAGCAGGGCCACGGTCCAGTCGCCCTTGAGCACCTCGGTCGGCAGCGGCAGCCCTGTCGCACCCGTCGGGCCGCCGGTCTGGCGTGCGACTGGACTGGCCGCGGGGGGCGGTGCAACCGGCGCCGGACGGGGGGACGGGGTGGCACCACCGACGGGTGGCGTGTTGCGCTTTTTCTTGGCCATGGGAGAGCAGGTCAGCAGACAGAAGCATGGGTCGTGGGCAGGGTGCTCACGGCCGGGCGCACCCGCCGACATGGCGAGTACAAAAGTCCGCTATTGTCGCTCGCTCCACGTGGCCTGCCGGCCGCGCGAGCGCGGTCCGGTCACAGCGGCGTGACCATCTCCACATGGCTCACGCCTGCCTCCACAAACGGCTCGCCCCGGCGCTGCCAGCCCAGACGGTCGTAAAAGCCTTCGGCAGTGCGCTGGGCGTGCAGCATCAGCTCGCGGTCGCCCCGGGCCCGTGCGGCTTCGGTCAGGGCCTGCAAGAGTTGCCGCCCCACCCCGCCACCGCGCAGCACCCGGTGCACCGCCAGACGGCCCACCTGTGCGGTGCCGGCCTGCGCGGGCAGCAGGCGCCCGGTGGCCACGGCCTGGCCCAGCCGGTTGTAGGCCACGGCGTGCAGCGCCTGGCCGTCGGCCGCGTCCTGCTCCAGATCCTTGGGGATGCCTTGTTCCTGCACAAACACCTCGTGGCGGATGCGCTGGGCGTCCGGCCCCAGGTCGGCCCAGGTCCCCACCTTGAGGTCGAGCACGGCCTCGCCCGCCTCGTAGCCGAGCAGGATGTCGCGCAGCGCCTTTGGCACCGGTCTGGAGGTTTGCGTGGCCGGATCGGCAAACACATACACGATCTCACCGGAAATCAGGTGCTGGTCGCCCCGGAAGATGGCACCGGTGAAGGTCATGGACGAGGTGCCGATGCGGCTGCACTTCATGGCCACCTCAATCTGGTCGTCCACATGCGCCGAGGCATGGAACTCCACCGTGGCCTTGACCACGTACAGGTCGCCTTCCAGGCTGTCCATGGCTTCCTGGTACGGCAGCGCCAGGGCCCGCCAGTAGTCGGCGATGGCGGTGTCGAAGTACATCAGGTAGTGGGCGTTGAAGACGATTTTCTGCATGTCCACCTCGGCCCAGCGCACACGCAGTCGGTGAAAGAAGCGGAAGTCGGATCGCTTGAGCGTCATGTCTTGTGCTCCATCATGGGCGGCAAAGCCCGATTATTTGGCGGCCAGCTGGATGCTCCAGAACGCCAGAAAGCCGGCGAACAGCACCAGGGTCGAGATCGGTTTTTCTTCGACCGTGTGGGCCTCCATCAACAGCTCTTCGGTCACCAGGTACAACAACGCGGCCGCACTGAACGCGAGCACGCCGCCGATCAGCTGCTGCGAGGCGCCTGCCAGCAGCACGCTGCCCAGCGCCGCAAATGCCAGCACAGTGAGACCCAGCGCGGCCGACAGGCCGATCACCCGCCAGCCTTTGACGGTGTCCGACGCCAGCGCCAGCCCCAGGAACAGCAATTCGACCGACAGGCCGAGCGCGAGAATCGTCCCCGCTTCACCGTTCGCCGCGAAGCCGGCTCCGATGATGAAGCCGTCCGTGGCCACGTCGATGAACGTCGCCAGCAGCAGGCCCAGGCTCAGGCCTTGTGCCGCGTGACTGGCCTCGGCGCCGTGTTCCAGCCGCAGGGTCCAGAGCTTGATACCGTACATGAACAGGCTGCCCAGGGCGAACGATCCGATCACGACGCCAGCGCTCGCGTGCTCGCTGGCGATGTCCGGCAGCAACTCCACCGCGAGCGCGGCCAGGATGACCCCGGCCGCGAAATGCTGGACCAGGCTGCGGAACTGGTGCGATGGGTTCCAGAGGGCGGCAAGCACGCCGCCGGCGGTGGCTACGGCCGCCGGGACGGCCATGATGAGGAGCTGGTGACGGTTCATGGTGTTGGTTGGGTGGACAGCGGGACCGCGGGAGCTGGAGTACAACCGAACAGCCTAGCCGGTGCGCATTAACCGCGCCTTAGCCAACCGCCCGATCAGCCGAAGGCATGGCGCAGCGCGCGCGCGGCGTCGTTGTGGGCGGTCAGAGCTGTGGGGATCGCCCTGCCGAACTGGATGAAACCGTGCACCACCCCCGGGTAGATCTCCAGGTCCACCGGCACACCCGCCATGCGCAGGCGGTCGGCGTAGGCCACGCCTTCGTCCACCAGCGGGTCGCATTCGGCCAGGCCGATCCAGGCCGGGGCGACGCCGTCCAGGTCGCGCACATCGCCCGATGCGTCCACGCCGTCCAGCGGGGCAAAGCGCCAGTCGTTGCGGTCTTGCGGGTCGCGCAGGTAGTGGTTGAAGAAGTAGCGGATGTGCGCTTCTTCCAGCAGGAAGCCCTTGTCGAAAGTCTTGTGGCTGGCGGTGTTCTGGTGGCCGGCGGTGCCGGGGTAGAACAGCAACTGCAGCGCCAGCGGCCAGCCGGCGTCGCGGGCGCCGATGGCGGTGACCGCGGCCAGCGTGCCGCCCGCGCTGTCGCCGCCAACGGCGATTTTGGAGCCGTCCAACTTCAAGGCTGTGGCGTGCTCGCGCAGCCAGGCCAGGCTGTCCCAGGCGTCGTGCACGGCCGTGGGGAACTTCCATTCCGGCGCCAACCGGTAGTCCACAGACACCACGGCGCATTGCGCCAAATGAGCAAGGTGCCGGCACAGCGGTTCGTGGGTGGCGACGCTGCCCACCGTGAAGCCGCCGCCATGGAAGTACAGCAGCACGGGCAACGGGTGGTCGGCCGCCGGTGCGTACAGCCGTGCCTGGAGCGTGTGGCCGTCGCGTGCGGCAAAGCTCAGGTCTTCGACGCGGTGCAACTTGTGCGGCGGAATGTCCAGCACGCCGGCTCCCGCTTCGTAGGACAGACGGGCCTGCGCCGGTGAAAGCGCGTACATGGGCACATGGCCGGCGCGGGCGACGCGGTCGAGCATGCCGCGCATGGCTGCACTCAAAAGCGTTCGGGGGTTCGGGTGGTGCGATGACATGGGCCGGCATTGTGGCTGTCTTTTGCGTGACCGGCTGACGGGTTTGCGACCTTGGGCTGACCGGGCAGCACCCGTATAGTTTTCCATCCCCCCCCAACGAGCGAGACAAGCCATGGCGCAGATCCTGTACATCACCAACATCCTCATCGACTTCGGCGTGTTGACGCAACTGCCCGCCGAGTGCGAACGCGCCGGCATCCGCCGCCCCCTGATCGTCACCGACGCTGGCGTGAAGGCCGTGGGCCTGCTGGACAAGGCTTTGGCCGCCCTGCCCGGCTGGCAGCCAGCGGTGTTCGACCAGACCCCCAGCAACCCGACCGAAGCGGCCGTGCGCGCGGCGGTGGCCATCTACAAAGCCCAAGGCTGCGACGGCCTGATCGCGCTCGGCGGCGGCAGTGCCATCGACTGCGCCAAGGGCACCGCCATCGCCGCGGCGCACGAAGGCCCGCTCAAGACCTACGCCACCATCGAAGGCGGCTCGCCCAAGATCACCGCGGCCGTACCGCCGCTGATCGCCATCCCCACCACCGCCGGAACCGGCAGCGAAGTTGCGCGCGGCGCCATCGTCATCGTGGACGACGGCCGCAAGCTGGGCTTTCACAGCTGGCACCTGGTGCCCAAGACCGCCCTGCTCGACCCCGAACTCACGCTGGGCCTGCCGCCGCTGCTCACGGCTGCCACCGGCATGGACGCCATCGCCCACTGCATGGAAACCTTCATGGCCGCACCCTTCAACCCGCCGGCCGACGGCATCGCGCTCGACGGCCTCACGCGTGGCTGGGCGCACATCGAACGCGCCACCAGCAACGGGCAGGACCGCGAAGCCCGCCTGAACATGATGAGCGCGTCCATGCAAGGCGCCATGGCCTTCCAGAAAGGCCTGGGCTGCGTGCACAGCCTCAGCCACAGCCTGGGCGGCGTCAACCCGCGCCTGCACCACGGCACGCTCAACGCCATGTTCCTGCCCGCCGTCATCGCCTTCAACGCCGCGGCCGAGAGCGTGCAGAAAGACCGGCGCCTGGAACGCATGGCACAGGCCATGGGCCTGGGCAGCGCGGCCGACCTGGGCCCCGCCATCCGCGACATGAACGCCCGCCTGGGCCTGCCCACCGGCCTGGCCGCCATGGGCGTGACGCCGGATCTGTTCGACAAGGTGATCGAAGGCGCGCTGGCCGACCACTGCCACAAGACCAACCCGCGCATCGCCAGCGTGGACGACTACCGCGGCATGCTCGAAGCGTCGATGTGAGCGCGCCGGGCGGGCGACTGTTTCAGTCCAGCCCGTGATCGGGCATCTTCGCGCCCACGTGCACCTCGCCCCGGGCTTCGGCCAGTTCCACCTGGCGCTGGCGCTCGGCCAGGTGGGCTTTTTGCTCCGGGGTGCGCTGGTCGTGGCAGTGGGCGCAGCTCACGCCCTTGACGTAGTGCGGTGAGGCCTTGTCCGCCGCGCTCAGCGGCCAGCGGCAGGAGCGACACAGCTCGTGCGGCCCGGGCTGCAGGCCGTGGCCCACGCTCACGCGTTCGTCGAACACGAAGCACTCGCCCTCCCAGGTGCTCTGCTCGGGCGGCACTTCTTCCAGGTACTTGAGGATGCCGCCTTCGAGGTGGTAGACCTCGTCGAAACCGCGCATCTTCATGAGCGCGGTGGATTTTTCGCAGCGGATGCCGCCGGTGCAGAACATCGCCACCTTGGGCTTTTTGTCGCCCTGCAGCGCGGGCTGGGCGTCCAGCCAGGCGGGCAGCTGGGTGAAGGTCTTGATGTCCGGATTGACCGCCCCCTTGAAGGTGCCGATGGCCACCTCGTAGTCGTTGCGGGTGTCGATCACCAGCACGTCCGGGTCGGCCAGCAGCGCGTTCCAGTCCTGTGGCTTCACGTACTGGCCCACGGTCTTGTTCGGGTCCAGTCCGGGCACGCGCAGGGTGACGATTTCGTTCTTCAACCGCACCTTCATGCGCGAGAACGGCGGTTTGTCGGCCCACGACTCTTTGTGTTGCAAGCTGGCCAGGCGCGGGTCGGCCCGCAAGTGCGCCAGCACCGCGCGCACGCCCGCTTCGGGTCCGGCGATGGTGCCGTTGATGCCCTCGCGCGCCAGCAGCAGCGTGCCCTTGACGGCGTTGGCC
>NZ_JBPCSJ010000267.1:0-4396 GCF_051007235.1 Hydrogenophaga sp.
ACTGGAAGACGCTGGGGTCGGCGCCCCACATGCCCACGGGAATCGGGCCGCGCAACTGCTTGGCCTTGCCGTCAAGACTGCCGTCGATGATGCCGGTGTAGTCCACCGCCCAGGAGATGGCGCGGCGCACCTCGGGTTTGTCCAGGCCCGGTTTGCTGTTGTTCAGGTACAGGATGGTGGTGCTCAGGCTGGGGAACTCTTCGATCTTGAGTCCGGCTTTGCCCTTCATCGCGCTGAGCTGGTCGCTTGGCAAGTCCTCGGCAATGTCGAGGTCACCGCTCTCCAGCTGCAGGCGCCGCGCGGATGCTTCGCCGATGATCTTGATGCGCACCTTGGAGAACGCCGCTTTGGGGCCGGCGAAGTGGGGGTTGGGCTCCAGCACCAGGCTCTGCCCCTTCTCCCAGCTGACCAGCCGGTACGGGCCGGAGCCTGCCGTGTTGGCGGCCAGCCAGCCCTTGGCCGCATCACCGTCCCGCGCCTTGGCTTGCACCTTCGGGTTGACAATGCCCGCGCTGTTGTTGGCCAGTGTGTACAGGAAAGGGGTGTAGGCCGTTGCCAGCTGGAAGCGCACCGACATGGGGCCGGTGACGGTGACCACGGTGTCGGCCGGGAAGGCCTCCGAGGGCCCCTGCTTCAAGGCGAACAGGCGGTCGAACGTGAACTTGACGGCCGCGGCGTCCACCGCGGTGCCATCGTCAAACTTGTTGCCCGCCTTGAGTTTGAAATCCCAGGTCAGGCCATCTTTGGACACCTTCCAGCTCTCGGCCAGTTCGGGCTCCACTTCGGTGCTGCCTTTACCGCCGGCCGACTGGTAGCGCACGAGGCGCTGGTAGGCGTGGTAGGAAGCAGTCCAGTCGTTGTTGTCCATGGTCACGCCGGGGTCCAGCGTTTGCGGATCGGCGGTCTTGCCGATCACCAGTACATCTTTGGCACTTTGCGCGAACACGGGGGTCGCGCACAGCGCCAGCGCCGCGAACAGAGCGGCCATCACGGTGGAGGGACGGGAAGGCGCCCGCTTGTGCGATGCGGCCGGACGGTGGTCAATGGTCATCTGTTACTCCTGTTGCTAAAAAAACGGCTTCGTCAGCCCATCTGCCGAAGCCCCCTACCAAAAAAAGACAAACGCATCCCCTGCAGCCCAAAAAACGTGCTGCATCGGTTGGCGAAACGGGGGGCGCGTGATTACTTCATGTACTGGCCAAACAGCTCCTGCGCCTGAGACAGCAGCTTCATCTGCTCGCGCACGCTGTCGCCCAACTCGTCGATGACGTCCTGAATCAACAGGTTCAAACTGAAATGGATGGCCGTGGTGGGACGGAAAAAGAAGCCTTCCTCGGACGGCAGGGCCACCACGTAGGGCGTGATCGACGCTGCCCAGTCGCACAGCTCATCGCAAAAAATCACCACATCCGCGCCGCGGTCGCGCGCGGCCTTGGCCAGCACCGGGCCGTTGCGGCCATAGCGGTAGGTGTCGATGATGATGAGCGTGCGCCGGGGGTCTGGGTCGGTCAGCAATCTGGCGTACACGCCGTCGGTGCCATCGAGTTCGTGCACGTTGGCGCGCACATAACCCAGGCGCTGGACCATGCCATTGGCCAGGTAACCCATGGTCTGAAAGCCGGTGGCGTACACGCTGTCGGCCTGGGCCACCAGGCGAACGATGTCGCGCCAAAAGGGCTCCTGACAGACCTCGCAGGCACGGCTGGTGGCGGCGGCGGCAGACTGGAAGTGTGCGGCGTGGTCAGAGGCGGCGCGCGAACGCTGGAACTCGTCAAAGCGTTTGCCGATGGTGCGCAGCTCGCTGCCGTACAGCTCGCTCTTCAATGCGTCCTTGGCGGCGGCGGCACTGTCGAAACCCAGCTTCTTGAAGAAGCGTGTCACCGTCATCGGGCTGACATGGGCGCGCTCGGCAATGGTGCCACTGGTCTCGACCACCAGGGCGGTGGGATGGGCCACGAAATACGCCGCAATCCGCCGCTCCAGCTTGGTCAATACGTCGTGCCGGTCGTTGACCAGGGCAATGAACTCGTTTTCCATGTCGGGTAGGCAGAGACGTTGGTGCGGCATGTGCAATGAATTCATTGCAACAGGTATTCATCTAACATTCCATAACAAAAGATATGAACGAAACATTTTGCCCACGACTGTCACCGGGTTGGGCTATCGGGGGTGAGCACGGACGAGACGGCCCACAACGGTGTCACCCGTGTGGGTGCGCGCCCGGATCAACGGTGCGCAGGCGGCGTGAGCAGCGCCTTGTCCGGCAGCGATCAGGCGGCGTGTTGCTGTAGCGACGGGAAGGCCACCGCCGCAACGCCACGCACCACATCACCGACCACGATCACTGACGGGCTGCCCAGGCCTTCGCTGGCGAGCGTCGCCGTCAGCGTGCCCAGCGTGCAGACCGCATGACGTTGTTGCGGCAGGCTGGCGTGCTGGACGATGGCCAGCGGGGTGCTGGCCGGCAGGCCTGTGAGCAGGTCGGCCTGGATCTGCGTGGCGCTGGAGACACCCATGTAGATCACGAGCGTGAGTTTGGCGTCGCGTGCGGTGGCGGCCAATTGCTGCCAGTCGGTGCCGCTGTCACCGGGCTTGGCGTGGCCCGTGACGAACACCACGCCGTGGGCGTGGTCGCGGTGCGTGAGCGGTGCGCCGAGCGAGGTGAGGCCGGCCAGGCCGGCCGTGATGCCGTTGAGCACCTGCACCTCGATGCCCGCTTCGCGCAGGTGTTCGACCTCTTCACCGCCGCGACCGAAGATGAACGGGTCGCCGCCCTTGAGGCGCACCACCACCTCGCCTTCGCGCGCCGCCATGATCATGAGCTTCTCGATGAAGGCTTGCGGCGTGCTCTTGCAGCCGCCCCGTTTGCCCACGTGCACGATGCGTGCGTTGGGGGACGCATGGGCCAGCACGCCATCGCTCACCAGGTCGTCCACCAGCAGCACCGTCGCGGCGGCGATGGCTTTCGCGGCCTTGATCGTCAGCAGTTCCGGATCGCCCGGGCCTGCGCCCACGAGGGTGACGGTACCGGGGTGGAACTGGCTTTGTGCGTGGATGACGGTGGCGGGCATGTTCATGGTGTGCGGACCGCTGCTGCGCGGTTTGTCTCGGGTGCGGCGGGTCGAGCCACTTCTCGCAGGATGTGTGCCACCTGCAAGGCGATGGGGGTGGGCACCGGCAGTCGGCCATCCAGCACCGTGCGGATATAGGCGGCGGTGGCCTCGGTCGAAATGTCTTTGGGCAGATCGGGCAGGGCGGCGAGCGAACCTTCCTGCGCGGGCTGCAGCAGGTGGCGCTGGCCGTCGCGGAAAGCGTCCATCTGCGGCGTGCGGCGGGCGTCGGCCACCGGCTCACCTTCGGTGCCGCGCAGCAACAGGGCGTGCGCGCCGACCAGGGAAAACGTGTCGGCCATGGACACCGCGTATTCCGGGTGGGTGTAGCTGCCCACGATGAGGGCGCGGCCAGCGCAGGGGTTCATGAGCTTGACCAGGCTGTGCGCCGGGTTGCGCAGGCCGACCACGCGGCGCACGTCCAGCAGGCGCTTGAGGCCGGGGTGCAGCACCTCGGTCGGGACGAAGGCGCATTCGCCGGGACCCAGCGCGCCAACCGACGAGCGGGGCGCATGCCCCAGGGCGGCGAACACCGCTTCGCTGGTCACGCGTTTGTCTTCGGTGGCTGTGCCGTGCACCAGCACCGCCGCGCCTTCACGCGCCAGCAGCAGCGCCAGCAGCGGGGTGAGCACGGGCAGCTTGCGTGCACCGTTGTAGCTGGGCAGCACCACGGCGGTGAGGGCGTTGTCAGGGATGCGCTGCAGGCGGGCGTGCGTGGCGTCCAGGAAGCCGGCCATCTCGTCGGGCGTCTCGCCCTTGATGCGCATGGCCAGGCAGAAGCCGCCGATCTCCAGATCGGTGACAGTGCCGTCCAGCACCTGGCCGAACAGGTCGGTGGCTTGTTCACGGTTGAGCGAACGGGCGCCGTCCTTGCCTCGCCCGATCTCCTTGATGTAATGGCTGATGCTCATGGGCCGCCATTGTCTGCGAGGTCAGATGACTGCGGGTTATATGGTCACCAAGGCGGCCGGGACGGCCTTCACCAGCCGCCGCAGCTCGGGGATGCAGGAACCGCAGTTGGTGCCGCACTGGAGCGAGCCCTGCAGCTGGGCCAGGCGCTGGTCGTCCTGACCGCCGCAGCGCGGCAGGGCGGTGCGGATCGTGTCTTCGCTGACGTTGAAGCAGGTGCAGACCTGGGGGCTTTTCGCGACCACCGCCACCGGTGCCGAGGCACCGGGCATCAGCAGCAGGCGGCCGTAGCTGCCGGCGGGCAGCTCGTCTTGCAGCAACGTCTTGATCCAGCCCTCGGCGCTGGTGTCACCGGCCAGCAGAAGGGCTTCGAGCGT
>NZ_JBPCSJ010000268.1:0-3835 GCF_051007235.1 Hydrogenophaga sp.
CAAACCAGAGGATTTCGACCACGAACAGGGCCACGCCCAGGAGCTTGAAGAACAGGTGGTACACCAGCACGGCGATGCCCAGGAACAGCACCAGCCGGTACAACCAGGTGGCCCAGGCGAACAGGATGAGCCGGCGCGTGGTGGCGGGGGCAAAGTGCTCTGGCGGCGCTTCGTTCAGGCCGAACAGCCATTCGCGCAGCTTCCAGCGGGCCAGGGCGAACGCGCGCTCGTGCAGGTTGGGCATGTCCACCGCGTCGGCGAGGATGAAGTAGCCGTCAAAGCGCATGAAGGGGCTGGCGTTGATGGCCACGGTGGCCACCCACGAGGTGGTGGCCAGCACGAAGGCGGCCGAGCGCAGCGCGCCGTCGGGCAGCAGGACCCAGGCGAGCGTGGCCCAGGCGGCGACGACCAGTTCGGTGGCGATGCCGGCGGCGGCCACGCGCAGCCGGTCCATTCTGTTGGTCAGCCGCCAGGTGTCGTTGGTGTCGGTGTAGGCCACCGGCCACATGACCAGGAAGGCCAGGCCCATGGTGGGCACACGGCAGCCCATGCGTTTGGCGGTGAAGGCGTGGCCCAGCTCGTGCAACAGCTTCACCACGAACAGGGCCAGGCCATAGGCAGCGAGACCTTCGAGGTTGAAGGTGTCCACCAGGCTGGCGGCGAACACGTCCCACTGGCGGGCCACCTGTGCCAGCCCGCCCAGCAAGGCGGCCAGGGTGAGCCACAGGAATGCGGGTGACGCGAACCGGGCCGCCACGCCCTGCCAGCGGCCGAGCCAGGCGTCGGGCCGCACCAGGGGCACACGGAAGAACAGGTAGTGGTGCAGCAGCCATTTGAGCGGGCTGCCCTGCATCTGCTGCAGGCGTTCGGCCATCTGGCGGGCACTGTTCGCGCCCTCGGGTTGCGTCAGCTGGTTGTGTTGCAGGAAACGCCCCATCTGCACCACATCGGCCGCGTCCAGCTGCAGCGGCGTGGCCTGGCCAATGTCGGCCGCGATGGCGGGCGGGTCGTTCAGCGCCCAGCGCCGCAGGATTTCGAAGCTGGGCCAGTCGATGCGGAAGAACAGGTTGCGCGCCGGGTCGTGCAGCGTCCAGCTGGGCTGCCCGTCGGGCAGGGCCGGACCGGGCAGCAGGGCCAGGTCTTCGCGCAGGCGGGGCAGGCCGGCGTTCATAGGCCCAGCGTGGTGCGCAGCGCGGCGATGGGGCGGCGCATCACCCAGTAGGCCAGCACGGTCCATTCGCCCTGCAGGCGCGCCGTGCCCTTGAGGCCCACGCGGTGTTCGGTGGTGCCGTCCAGCGTGGCGCGCACACGGTAGGCGTGGGTGCCGTCGGGCCGGGCCACCGCGTCGTGCGCCTGGTAACGCACGCGGCCTTCCACCGGGCTCAGCGGGCTGGCATTGAGGTAGAGCTTGACCGGTGCGCCCGGCGCCAGCGCGATGGCGTCGGCCAGCGGCAACCAGGCCTCGATCTCACGGTCGTCGGCCGCGGCGATGCGCAGGATGCGTTCGCCGGTGGTCACCGGCCGGCCGATCCATTCGCTGGGGTCGTCGAACAGCACCACGCCGTCGCGCGGCGCGAGCACGCGGGCGCGCTGGAGCTGGTCGCTCAGGTAGTCCACCTCGGCGCGCTTTTCTTCGATCTTGCCGATCAGCACCGCCAGCTGGGCCTTGGAGCGTGCGTCCACCAGGGCCTGTTGCGTGGTCTGGCGGTATTCGGCCTCGGCCGTGGCCAGGGTCTGCTGGGCCACGGCCACGCGGCTCTGGATCAGTGCTTCGTCGAAACCGAACAGCGGCTGGCCCTTCTGCACCGTCTGGTTGGGCTGCACGTGGAAGACGTCCACCACGCCGTCCAGCGGTGCGCGCACGGTCAGTGGCTGGGCGGGCACCAGTTCGGCCGGGGCCAGCACGCTCAGCCGCACCGGCAGGCACAGCACCAGCAAGGCCGCGGCCAGCCAGCGCAGGCGCGCCTGCTGCCACCAGCGCTGGCCGGCCTTGGGCTGGAGGTGTTCGCGCACGCGCTGGCCGAGGTGACGCCAGCCGCCGAGCCTGGGGCGTGCCAGCGCGTGGTGGGCGTGGCCCCAGCTGTCCAGCCATTCGCGCAGCAGGCGCCGCTCGTCTTCGGGCCAGGGGGTGTCGCGCGCGAGCAGCAAGGCGCCTTGTAACGTGCCGTCCGGGCGGCGCAGCGGCAGGTGCAGCGCGTGGGCTGGCCACCAGCTGGCCCAGCTCTCTCGCAGATCGTCGGGCAGCGTGGCCGGTTCGATGGTCTGCGGGTCGAGACCGGCGGCCGGGGCGACGGTGCTGTCCTGCGGGCTGTGCGCGAGGTGAGCGGTCAGGCGGTCCAGCCAGTGCACGTAGGGCGCGTTGGCTTCGATCTGCACCACCCCCGAAAGGGTGCGCACACCGGTCTCGGGCGTCCACCAGACGGCCTGGCGGTAGGGCGCCAGCTGGTGCGTGTCGTTCACCAGGAGAAAGGCCAGCTCGTGTTGGGTGCTGGCCTTCCGCGCGCGGCGCGCCAGGTCCAGCAACACCGCCAGCGACTGCACGGTGCGAACGGCCGGGTGGTGCATGTCGGCCATCAGGCACCCGCCTTGGCGATGGAACGCAGCACCGGCGCCTTGGCGACCTTGTCCTGGGCGGCGCCATCGGGGTGGCGGACGCTGTCTTGCCAGGCGGTGGCGCGCTTGGCCTCGAGTTTGAGCTGCTCGCTCAGCCCGACGCGACCGGTGACCGCTTTCTGGCCCACGCTGAGCTTGAACTGCGTCTTGACTTCGTTGCCCTTTTCATCCCGTGCGGTCACTTCGATGACGAACTCGCCTTCCACTCCGCTGGGGGGTGTCGTGCGGAAGTTGCCCGTGCGCGCATCGAAGCCGATCCAGCTGGGCAGCGCGCGGCCGTCTGCCAGGCGGGCCGACAGGACCACGGTTGCGTCCGGGCGTGCGTGGGTGAAGGTGTCGAACGGCAGCACAAAATTGCTCTCGCCGGTGCGGTCCACAAACTGGTCGGTGACGCTGCGGTTGAGCATCAGTTCGCCGCTGCCAGCAGACGACACCAGGATCTGGAAGCCGTTGGCGCGGGTGAGGAGAGGGGCCTCCGGTGCACGGTCCAGTGCGGGCCGGATGAGCGCCAGCACTTCCGCCGAGAGTTGCGGCATGGCCTGGTGCGGTGCGGCGACGAAGGTGGTGGAGTCGAAGCGCAGCGTGGGCCTGGGCGTGGGGTCGTCCTGCGGTGTGGGTGTCGGTGCAGCCGGCGCAGGCGCCAGGGGCGGTGGCGGCGGGGTCACCGCGATCGGATCGTCCACTGGGCTCACCTCGACCACCACCGTGACCGCGACCGTGCCGCCGTGGCCGTCGGCCACCATCACCACAAAGCTGTCACTGCCGTTGAAGTCCTTGTTCGGCGTGTAGGTCCAGTCGCCGGTGGTGGCGTTCAGCGTGAGGCTGCCGTGGGCCGGGCCGGTCTGCTCGGTGAACGAGAGGGTGTCGGCGTCCAGATCGCTGGCGGCGATGGTGCCGGACTTGGCGGTGTCTTCCGGGGTCGAGACCTCGTACTGACCCGATGAACTGTTCCAGGTCGGGTCGCTCACATCGCCGGGGACCGGCGGATCGTTGACCGGCGTCACATCGACCAGCACGGTCACGTTGGCGCTGCCGCCGTGGCCATCGGCCACGGTGACGACGAAGCTGTCGGCACCGACGTAGTCGGCATCGGGTGTGTAGATCCAGGCGCCGGTGGTGGCGTTCAGGCTCAGGCTGCCGTGGGCCGGGCCGGTCTGCTCGGTGAACGAGAGGGGGTCGGCGTCCAGATCTGACGCGGCGATGGTGCCGCTCTTGGCGGTGT
>NZ_JBPCSJ010000269.1:0-2424 GCF_051007235.1 Hydrogenophaga sp.
GACGGCGTGATCGCCGACTTCACCGTCACCGAGCAGATGCTCAAGCAGTTCATCAAGATGGTGCACCCGCGCTCGATGTTCAAGCCGAGCCCGCGCATCATCATCTGCGTGCCCTGCGGCTCGACCCAGGTCGAACGCCGCGCCATCCGCGAATCGGCCCTGGGCGCCGGCGCTTCCGAGGTCTACCTGATCGAAGAACCCATGGCCGCGGCCATCGGGGCTGGTCTGCCGGTGTCGGACGCGTCGGGCTCGATGGTGGTGGACATCGGTGGCGGCACGACCGAAGTCGGCGTCATTTCCCTGGGCGGCATGGTCTACAAGGGCAGCGTGCGCGTGGGCGGTGACCGTTTCGACGACGCCATCATTGCCTACATCCGCCGCAACTACGGCATGCTGATCGGTGAACCCACCGCCGAAGCGATCAAGAAGAACATCGGCTCGGCCTTCCCCGGCAGCGAAGTCAAGGAAATGGAAGTCAAGGGCCGCAACCTCTCCGAAGGTGTGCCACGCAGCTTCACCATCTCCAGCAACGAAATCCTCGAAGCCCTGACCGATCCGCTCAACAGCATCGTCTCGGCCGTCAAGAGCGCGCTGGAACAGACGCCGCCCGAGCTGGGCGCCGACATCGCCGAGCGCGGCATGATGCTGACCGGCGGTGGCGCCCTGCTGCGCGACCTGGACCGCCTGCTGGCCGAAGAAACCGGCCTGCCGGTGCTGGTGGCCGAAGAGCCGCTGACCTGCGTGGTGCGTGGCTGCGGCATGGCCCTGGAGCGCATGGAGCGCCTGGGCACCATCTTCACCAGCGAATAAGCGCGCGGCCGGTCGTCCGGCCCCCCGCAACACGCCCGCGAGAGCCCGACCCGCCATGCCACTGGGCACCCTGGACCGCACACCGCCCCCGTTTTTCAAACAGGGGCCATCGGCGCTGTCCAAACTGATGGTGTTCAGCGCCGTGGCGCTGTTCCTGATGGTGGCCGACACCCGCTTCCGTGTGGCGGTGCCGCTGCGCGCCGCCCTGGCCACCGCGCTGTACCCGGTGCAGTGGCTGGTGCTGCAGCCGGTGCAGGCCGTCGGCGAGGCCGGGGGTTACTTCACCGCGCTGCACACGGCGCAGCAAAACGAAAGCGCTGCCCAGCAGCGCCTGGCGCAGCAGGCCGTGCGCGCGCAGCAAGTGGAACAGTTGCTGCTCGAAAACCAGCGCCTGCGCGAGCTGCTGGCCATGCGCGAGCGCATCGGCGCCACCGCCACCGGCGCGCAGGTGCTGTACGACGCGGCCGACCCGTACGCTCGCAAGGTCGTCATCGACCGCGGCCAGACGCACGGCATCGTGGCCGGCTCGCCGGTGGTCGACGACAGCGGCGTGATGGGCCAGGTCACGCGCGTGTACCCGCTGGTGTCCGAGGTGACGCTGCTGATCGACCGCGACCAGGCGATCCCGGTGCTGAACGCGCGCACCGGTGTGCGCAGCGTGGCCTATGGCCAGCCGGCCGCCAGTGGCGACGCGCTGGAGCTGCGCTACACGCTGGCCAATGCCGACATCAACCAGGGCGACCTGCTGACCACCAGCGGCGTGGACGGCGTGTACCCGCCGGGCCTGCCGGTGGCGCGCGTGACGCAGGTGGAGCGGCGCGCCGAGTCGTCGTTCACCCGCATCGTCTGCGAGCCGCTGGCGCGCGTGCAAGGCGCACTGCATGTGCTGGTGCTGGCGCCGGTGGGCGCTTCGCTGCCGCCGTCGCCCTTGCCCGAGCCGGCGACGCCGTCGCGCCGCCTGGCCACCGACACCGCCAAAGCCCGGAGCGCCGCCCCATGATCATGCGTCCGGGCCAGCAGCTGTTGCTGCCGGCCAACCCCGTCTTCATCTGGTTCAGCCTGCTGGCCGCGCTGGCGCTGAACATGCTCATGAACATGGGCCTGTGGGGGCGCGCCCCCTGGGTGCCCGACCTGCTGGCCCTGGCCCTGGTGTTCTGGAGCGTGCACCAGCCGCTGCGCATCGGCGTGGGCACGGCCTTCTTTTTCGGCCTGGCCATGGACGTGCACCAGGGCGCCCTGCTCGGCCAGCACGCGCTGGCCTACACCGCGCTGGGCTTCCTGGCCATCGCCATGCACCGGCGCCTGCTGTGGTTCCCGGTGCCGACGCAGGCGGTGCAGGTGCTGCCGCTGTTCGCCGCCGCACGGGTGCTGGAGTTGCTGGTGCGCCTGGCCGCGGGCGGCGGGTTCCCGGGCTGGTCCTACCTGCTGGCGCCGCTGATCGAGGCCGCGCTGTGGCCCGTGGTCAGCGTGCTGCTGCTCGCGCCGCAGCGCCGCGCGCCCAACCCCGACGACAACCGACCGCTGTGATGGAACACCCCCGCGCCGCCTTCGGCGTCACCCCCTCAAGGGGGCGATGCGAGTGGCCCGGCAGAGCCGGTTCCACCGCATCCTGGT
>NZ_JBPCSJ010000270.1:0-6519 GCF_051007235.1 Hydrogenophaga sp.
GCGGTGGCGGCGGCGGTGGATGCGGTCAAACCCGCCCCGGGCGCGAACTACCAGAACGCCGCCTGGACCACCGCCTACTTCGTCATGGCCGCCAGCATGCTGGTGGGCGTGGTCACGGTGCTGTTCTCGCGCGAGCCGGCCCAGGTGGCGCTGCCGCCCAGCCGCAACGCGGCCGAGTGGTTCCGCAGCGCCTTCATCGAACCGTTTGCGGATTTCCTCAAACGCTACGGCTCGCACGCCCTGCTCATCCTGGCGCTGATCGGTGTTTACCGCATCAGTGACGTGGTGATGGGCATCATGGCCAACCCGTTTTATGTGGACATGGGCTACACCAAGGACGAGGTGGCCGCGGTCACCAAGGTCTACGGCGTGATCATGACCCTGGTGGGCGCCTTCATCGGCGGCGCGCTGTCGCTGCGGCTGGGCGTGATGCGGGAGCTGATGCTCGGCGCCGTGCTATCGGCCGCCAGCAACCTGCTGTTCGCGTGGCTGGCCGGCCATGGTCACGACGTGACGGCGCTGATCGCCGTGGTCTCGGCCGACAACCTGAGCGCGGGTGTGGCGTCCGCCGCCTTCATCGCCTACCTGTCGAGCCTGACCAACGTCAGCTACTCGGCCACGCAGTACGCGCTGTTCAGCTCCATGATGCTGCTGGCGCCCAAGTGGCTGGCGGGCTATTCGGGCGCGTTTGTCGATGCCTACGACTACCCGACCTTCTTCACCGCCACCGCCTTCCTGGGCCTGCCGGTGCTGGTGCTGATCTGGCTGGCCACACGCATGACGCCCCCCCCGCGCCGCGCCTGACGGCGCGTGCCTTGCAGGCCGCGCCACCGTCAGAGCCGGTGGCACTTCGGGCTGTCCAAGGCTGCGCAGGCAGACTTGGAGCCGCAGCCCTCAGCCCCCTCAAGGGGGCAACACCTGCGGCCCGGCAAAGCCGGTTCCACGGTGTTCCCGATCGGTTTCCCTTCAACCCCCAGCGGGGTCTGTGCGCAGCAGATCCGTCAGCTCCGCCTTCTTCACCTTGCCCAGTGCGGTGCGGGGCAGGGCGTCCAGCCGCACCCAGCGGCGCGGCCATTTGTAGCGCGCCAGCCGGCCGTCCAGCCAGGCCTGCAGCGCGGCCTGCCAGTCATCGTGTGCTGCCGCGTGGCGCAGCACCACCACGGCGACGGTGACCTCGCCCCAGCGCGCATCGGCCTGGCCGACCACGCTGCACTCGGCCACCGCCGGGTGCTGGGCGATCAGGTTCTCGATCTCGGCCGGGTAGATGTTCTCGCCGCCGGAAATGATCATGTCCTTGGCGCGGCCCACCACGGTGAAGCTGCCGTCCGGCGCCTGCTGCCCCAGGTCGCCGCTGTGGAAGAAGCCCTCCGCGTCGGTGGCCGCGCGGTCGGGCCAGTAGCGAGCCACCACGTTGGGCCCGCGCACCCAGACCTCGCCCACCGCGCCCGGCGCCACCGGCACACCCCGCGGGTCGCACAACTGCACCTCGACGCCGGGCACCGGCCAGCCGCAAGAGCCGATGTGATCGGCTGCGTGGGACGGCGGCAGGGCGATGGAGAAGGGCCCGGTTTCGGTGCTGCCGTACACGTTGCACACCGGCACGCCGCGCGCCATGAAGGCTTGCAGCGGCGCCGGCGGCAGCAGGCTGGAGCCGGCCCAGACGGCGCGCAGGCTGTTCAGATCGGTGGTCGCCCAGTCGGCGTGCGCCGTCAGCGCCTGCAGCGTGGCCGGCACCTGCAGCGTGAGCGTGGGGCGGTCGTGGGCGAAGCTGTGCAGCGTGGCCGCTGCGTCAAAGCGCGCGAACAGGCGCACGTGGGCGCCCACCGACAGCGCCGGCAGCGTCTGGATGCACAGGCCGCCGACGTGGAACAGCGGCAGCACGGTGAGCACCGCGTCGTCGGCCGTCAGGCCCTGCACCTGCGCCGCGATGGCCATGTTGGCCAGCAGATTGGCCTGGGTGTGCACGGCCGCCTTGGGCAGGCCGCTGGTGCCCGATGTGTAGACCAGCAGCAACGGCGCGTCGGGAGCGTCGGCTGGCGGGGGCGGTGCGCCGTGGCCGGCATCGCCCAACGCAGCCCAGGCCAGTGCGGCGGTGCCGTCGCCGGCCAGTGCACGCGCCGCGTCGGTGAAGAGCGCGTCGTGCACCAGCAGCCGTGGCGCGCAGTCGGCCAGCACAGCCCGCCATTCCGCCGGCGAGAGGCGGTGGTTCAGCGGCACCAGCACCGCGCCCAACCGCGCCAGGGCAAACAGCAGCACGATGACAGCCGGGTGGTTCAGGCCCAGCCAGGCCACGCGGTCGCCCGGCCGCAGGCCATGACCGTTGGCCAGCCGCCTCGCGCAAGCGTCCACCTGATCGGCCATGGCCTGGCGGTCCCATGTGGCCCAAGCGCTGCCCGCATCGGCCGGGTCGCGCCAGCTCAGGACCGGGGCCGCCGGGGCCTGGGCGCGCAGCTGTGCCAGCAGGGCCGTGAAAGATGCGGCGGGAAGGGGTGGGGCCTGCTCGGGCCAGGGGCGTGTGGCGGACATTCACGCAACTTTACGTGAGCCACACACGGGCTGCGCGTGCGCGCGCGACCATGTGGGCCATGCTGTTGACGCCGCTACACTGAAAAACATGACCTCCCGACTCTTGATGATCGAAGACGACACCCGCCTGGCCCAGATGGTGACCGAGTACCTGGGGCAGTCCGGTTTCGAGGTGACGCACGCCGGCCACGGCGAGGCTGGTCTGGAGCAGCTGCCGATGGTGCAGCCCGAGCTGGTGATCCTGGACCTCATGATGCCCGGCATCGACGGGCTGGAGGTCTGCCGCCGCATCCGCGCGTTGCCGGGCGATCTGGCGCGCACGCCGGTGCTCATGCTCACCGCCAAGGGCGATCCGATGGACCGCATCATTGGTCTGGAACTCGGCGCCGACGACTACCTGCCCAAACCGTTCGAGCCGCGCGAGCTGCTGGCGCGCATCCGCGCCGTGTTGCGCCGTCGCGGCGATCCCGGCGGTGCGGCCACCACCCGCTCCACCCCCGTGCTGCGTTTCGGTTCGCTGGAGATCGACCGCGACGCGCGCACGGTACAGGTGGCGGGTCAGACCTGTGAACTCACCTCTTACCAGTTCGACCTGCTGGTGGCCATGGCCGAACGCGCGGGCCGCGTGCTCACGCGCGACCAGATCATGGAAGCCGTGCGCGGCCGTGAGCTCGAAGCTTTCGACCGCAGCATCGATGTGCACATCGGCCGCATCCGCAACGCCATCGAAGCCGACAGCAAGGACCCCAAGCGCATCCTGACGGTGCGGGGCGTGGGTTACGTGTTCGCCAAGCAGCAGGATTGAGCGTGTACGCCCCCCTGCGCCGCTTCGCGTCTTCCCCCCCCCTGGGGGGACAACACCTGTGGCCCGGCGAAGCCGGTTCCACGGTGTTTCTGGCTCGGGCACGCTGTTCGGTGCGGGTCTGCGCGCCGGCTGCGTTCTGGAAGGGGCTTGAGTCGTGAAAAGCCGGCTCGGTCAAAAGCTGTACCTGCGCATCTGGCTGGCCATCGTGGCGGCCGTGGCCTTGCTGACGCTGGTGGTGGGCTGGCTGTGGCAGATGGCGCTGGACCACGACCGCGAGGAGCGCGACGCCCGCATGGCGCGCGAACTGGTGCTGCGCAACGCCGCCGGCGAGGTGGTGGGCAAGTCCCCCGCGCGGGCGGTGCGGGTGCCGGGGCAGTCGCTGGAGTTTCAGGTGACCATGAACGACGGGCAGACGCTGTACGTGCAGCTGCCCCGCCCTGGCAGGCCACCCGGTGCCGCGCCGAACGCACGCCGCAACACCTCCACCGCCTTCTGGTTGCAGGCGCCGTTCGGCTTCGTCTGGCTGCTCTCGCTGGTGGGCCTGGCCGTGGCGCTGGGTGCCTACCCCGTCGTGCGGCGGCTGACCAAGCGCCTGGAAGGCTTGCAAAAAGGGGTGGAACGCTGGGGGCAGGGCGACCTGACCACCCGGCTGCCGGTGCAAGGGCAGGACGAGGTGGCGTTTCTGGCCGAACGTTTCAACGCCTCGGCCGAGCGTGTGCAGACCCTGTTGCAGGCCCACAAGGCCCTGCTGGCCAACGCCTCACACGAACTGCGCTCGCCACTGGCGCGCATCCGCATGGGGCTGGAGCTGCTGGGTCGCGACCCGGGCACGGCCAGCGCCCGCGCCGAAATCGCCCGCAACATCGCCGAGCTGGACCAGCTGGTCGACGAAATCCTGCTGGCCAGCCGGCTGGACATGCGCGACGCCCACGACGCCGGCGCGCTGGGGCCGACCGAAGAAATCGATCTGGTGGGGCTGGCTGCCGAAGAATGCGCCCGTACCGGTGCGGAGCTGGAGGTGGCCGAGGGCTCCCCGCCCGTGCTGGTGCAGGGCCACGCCCGCCTGCTGCGGCGCGTGCTGCGCAACCTGCTGGAAAACGCCCGCCGTTATGGCCAGCCGGCGTCCGGTGAGGCCAACGAAGAGGCGGCGGTGCGGCTGGTCATCGCGGCCCAGCCCGCGGTCCCGGCGGTGGGGGCCACCCCAGGCCGCCCGGCCATGGCGGTGGTGGCGGTCGAGGACCGGGGGCCGGGCGTGCCCGCCGATCTGCGCGAACGCATCTTCGAGCCGTTCTACCGGCTGCCGGGCGCCAGCGAACGTGAAGGCGGGGTGGGGCTGGGCCTGTCCCTGGTCCGCTCCATTGCCCTGCGCCACCATGGCCAGGTGCGCTGCGAAGACCGCCCGGGCGGCGGCGCCCGCTTCGTGCTCGAACTGCCGATGTGACCGGTGCCGACCAGCGGCGGGCTATCGGCTCTGAACGGTGGTCAGCGGAGCCGAACTGTGGGCAAAGACACGAAAAATCGGCCTCACTCCCCCAAACAGGGGATGGCCGATTGTCATGCGGCATCGCACAATCGAGCCCGTTGCTGTCACAACATGTCTTACTACATGGACCCGGCAAACACCATGCGTTAGTACCAACGTTTGAATCTGGTCTCCCAACGACGTCCTTCCAAGGACTTTTCAAAGCCACCGCAAGGTGGCTTTTTTTTGGCTTCCACGGCGGTGGGAGAGTGGGCAGACACAAAAAAGGCGCCTCGCGGCGCCTTGTACGGGACGTCTGGCGTTCCTTTTCAGTGGCCGTGCGCCACCACCTCGCCCGCCTTCAGGCGGTACACCGTGCCGCAGTACGGGCAGCGGGCTTCGCCGGTCTTGGCCACGTCCAGGTACACCTTGGGGTGGCTGTTCCAGAGCTTCATGTCGGCCTTGGGGCTGGGGCAGAACACGCCGCCCTGGTGGTTCAGGTCCTTGGCGGCCAGTTCGATCGTGGAAGAAGTGCTCATGGGATGTTCCTCAGACCTTCGAGAGCCAATGCGAGTACTTGGCGTTGCGGCCACCGACGATGTCGAAGAACGCGCTCTGGATCTTCTCGGTGATCGGGCCGCGGCTGCCGGCACCCAGTTCGATGCGGTCGAGTTCGCGGATCGGGGTCACTTCGGCGGCGGTGCCGGTGAAGAAGGCCTCGTCGGCGATGTACACCTCGTCGCGGGTGATGCGCTTTTGCACGATGTCCAGGCCCAGGTCCTTGGCGATGTGGAACACCGTGTTGCGGGTGATGCCGTTCAGGGCACCGGCCGACAGGTCGGGCGTGTAGATCACGCCGTTCTTGACCACGAAGATGTTCTCGCCCGCGCCCTCGCTGACGAAGCCGCTCGCGTCGAGCAGCATCGCCTCGTCGTAGCCGTCGTCGGTGGCTTCCATGTTCGCGAGGATGGAGTTGGTGTAGTTGCTCACCGCCTTGGCCTGCGTCATCGTGATGTTCACGTGGTGGCGCGTGTAGCTGCTCGTCTTGACGCGGATGCCGCGCTTCAGGCCCTCTTCGCCGAGGTACGCACCCCAGGGCCAGGCAGCGACCATCAGGTGGATGCGGTTGCCCTTGGGGCTGACGCCGAGCTTCTCGGAGCCGATCCACACCAGCGGACGCAGGTAGCAGCTCTCGAGTTGGTTCGCGCGCACCACGGCCTTCTGCGCGTCCATCACCTGTTCCATCGTGAACGGGATCTTCATGCGCAGGATCTTCGCGCTGTTGAACAGGCGCTCGGTGTGTTCCTGCAGCCGGAAGATCGCCGTGCCCTGCGCGGTGTTGTAGGCCCGCACGCCTTCGAAGGCACCGCAGCCGTAGTGCAGCGTGTGGCTCAGCACATGGATCTTGGCATCGCGCCATTCGACCATCTGCCCATCCATCCAGATCTTGCCGTCGCGGTCGGACATGGACATCGGTTTTCCTCGGTGTGTGCGGTAGTTGGCAGGGCACTGATTCTAGCCGGGCGGTCGGCCGAGATTGCCGTTCGTGACCTCGTTCACGAGCACTGAAAACCGCGGGCGGAAGTGCCACTTATGCACGGCGCGAACCCCCGCGCGCAGGGGGGGCCTCGGCCCCACGAGCCGCCGTGCGATCACTACAGTGGGTTTCACACGAGGGCACCATCCAAAACGCTAACGCGAGAGATGGTGGTCCTCGGTCAAAAGC
>NZ_JBPCSJ010000271.1:0-1376 GCF_051007235.1 Hydrogenophaga sp.
GCGCCCCACAGGATGGCGGGGTTGGTCATCAGGTGGCCCACGTTGCGCACGAACATGAGCGAGCGGCCGTGCAAGCGCACCTTTTTGCCGTTGGGGCTGGTGTATTCGCGGTCGGCGTTCAGGCCGCGCGTGAGCGTCTTGCCACCCTTTTCAAACGACTCGACCAGCGTGCCCTGCAGGATGCCCAGCCAGTTGCGGTAGGCCAGCACCTTGTCCTCGGCGTCCACCGCGGCCACGGAGTCTTCCAGGTCCAGGATGGTGGACAGCGCGGCCTCGACCACCAGGTCGCTCACGCCGGCGGCGTCGGTCTTGCCGATGGCGGTGCTGCGGTTGATCTGGATTTCCAGGTGCAGGCCGTTGTGCTTGAGCAGCACGGCGCTGGGCGCCTTGGCCTCGCCCTGGAAGCCAATGAACTGGCTCTTGTCGGCCAGCTTGCTGGTGCCGCCTTCGGCCAGGGACACAACCAGTTCACCGTCCTTGTTGACCTTGTAGCCGGTGGAGCCGACGTGCGAGCCCTTCTTCAGCGGAGCGCAGCGGTCCAGCACGTAGCGCGCGTATTGAATGACCTTGGCGCCGCGCTTGGGGTTGTAGCCGCCCTTCTTGCCGACCTTCTCGCAACCCTTGTCTTCGCTGATCACGTCGGTGCCGTACAGCGCGTCGTACAGGCTGCCCCAGCGGGCGTTGGCGGCGTTCAGCGCGTAGCGGGCGTTCAGGATGGGCACCACCAGCTGCGGGCCGGCTTGGGTGGCCAGCTCGTCGTCCACGTTCTTGGTCGTGGCCTTGACCTTCTTGGGCTCGGGCACCAGGTAGCCGATGGTTTCCAGGAACTTGCGGTAGGCCACCATGTCGCGCACCGGGCCGGGGTTGGCGCTGTGCCAGGTGTCCAGCTCGGTCTGCAGGCGGTCGCGCTCGGCCAGCAGGGCGGCGTTCTTCGGGGCCAGGTCGGCCACGATGCGGTCAAAGCCCTGCCAGAAGGTGTCGCTGCTCACGCCGGTGCCGGGTAGGACCTGGGCGTTGATGAACTCGTACAGCTCGGTGGCGACCTGCAGGCCGTGGACTTGGGTGCGATCAGTCATCGAATAACTCCTAAAAAAACAAAACAAGTGGCAATGTGGGTCGTCAGGTCAGGGCAGCCGTGGAACCGGCTTTGCCGGGCCACTGGCTGCGTCTCCCCTCCCAGCGCCGACAGGCGCGCCAGAGAGGGGGGAAGCCGCGAAGAGGCGCAGGGGGGTGTTCATAGTCAGTCGAAGAAGGACAAGACCTCGCGCAGGTTCGTGGCCGTGCGCGTGGGCGGCGTGCCCAGTTCTTCAAAGGGTTGGTTCTGGCGGTTGACCCAGAGTGTGCGGTAGCCGAACCAGGTCGCGCCCAACGCGTCC
>NZ_JBPCSJ010000272.1:0-1820 GCF_051007235.1 Hydrogenophaga sp.
AGTGCCACTTTCCATGCGGATCGCCACTTCGCAGTCGTCAAAAATTTCCAGCTTCGCGATTTTCACCCGCACGCCGATCACGCCGGGCAGCTGCATCAGGCGCCGCGTGAGCTTGCCGATCAGGCTCTCCAGCAGGTTCACGTGTTCGGCGGTGCACTCGTCGATGATGATCTGCCGCACCTTGCGGTAGTCCAGCACGTGAGAAATGTCGTCGTCGTGCGGCAGTAGGGGCTGCGGGCCCTGGTTCAGCTCGGCGTCCACCTGGATGGGCTGCGGCGCGGTCTTCTCGTGTTCCAGGATGCCCAGGTTGGCGTCAAAGCGCAGGCCGGTCAGGGTGAGGATCTGGGTGCCCGAGTGGGTAGGGGTGTTCTGGTCCATGCGGGCGTTCACATCAGGGAAAAGTCGCGCTCGAAGCGCATCAGGTGCTGGCCGCCGTCCACCAGCAGCGTGGTGCCGGTGATCGAACGGTTGGCCAGCGCAAAGGCCACGGTGGCGGCCACGTCCTCAGGGGTGGACGAGCGCCCCAGCGGCGACTGCTTGTGCAGCGCCTGGAACTTCTCGTCGCTGAGCATGTGGCTGGTCAGCGTCAGGCCGGGCGCCACGCCGACCACGCGCACGATCGGCGCCAGCGCCAGGGCCAGCATGGTGTTGGCCGCTTCCAGCGCCGCCTTGGACAGCGTGTAGCTGAAGAAGTCCGGGTTCTGGTTCCACAGCTTCTGGTCCAGCAGGTTGACCACCGCGCCGTCGCGGCCGCCGCCGGCCGCCTGCAGGTGGGCGTGCAGCGACTGGGCCAGCAGGATGGGCGCGCCGGTGTTGCTGCGCAGGTGGGTGGCCATGGACTCGAAGCCAAAGCTGGTCACGTCGTCGTGCTCGAACAGCGAGGCGCTGTTGACCACCGCGTCCAGTCGCCCCAGGCGCTGGATCACGGCGGGCACCAGGGCGCGCACGGCGGCCTCGTCGGCCAGGTCGGCGCCGAAGGTGGCGGCACTGGCCGGCCGGCCGGTGGCAGCGTCGCAGTCGGCCGCGGTCTGCTGCGCTTCGGCGGCCGACTGGCGGAAGTGCACCGCCACCGACCAGCCGGCGCGGGCCAGGGTGAGCGCGATCTCGCGGCCCAGGCGTTTGCCGGCGCCGGTGACCAGCACGGTGCGGTAGGGCGAAGGGATGGGGGTGTCGGACATGAGGGGCGCTGGTCCGGTGCGACCCGGGGTGATCAGGGACAATCGGCCGGGTGAACACCGACCCTGTGAACGAAGCCCCGAGTTTAACGAGCGCCCTGTTGGCGCGGGTGCAAGAGGACATCCGCGCGGCCGGCGGCTGGCTGCCGTTCGACCGCTTCATGGCCATGGCCCTGTACGAGCCGGGGCTGGGTTACTACGCCAATGCGCTGCCCAAATTCGGCCAGATGCCCGGCGGCACGGCCGGGCAGGGCAGCGACTTCGTGACCGCGCCCGAGCTGAGCCCGCTGTTCGGCCACACGCTGGCGCGGCAGGTGGCGCAGGCACTGACCGCCACCGGCACCGACGAGGTGTGGGAATTCGGCGCCGGCACCGGCGCGCTCGCCCTGCAGGTGCTTGACGCACTGGCCGCCCTGGGCCAGGCACCGCGCCGCTACACCATCGTGGACCTGTCGGGCACGCTGCGCGCGCGCCAGCAGGCCACACTGGCGCGGCATGCCGAGCGCGTGGTGTGGGCGGACCGCCTGCCCGAAGCCTTCGAGGGCGTGGTGATCGGCAACGAGGTGCTCGATGCCATGCCGGTGCAACTGCTGGTGCGCATCGGCGGTCAGGCCGACGGCCGCTGGTACGAGCGCGGCGTGGTGG
>NZ_JBPCSJ010000273.1:0-5485 GCF_051007235.1 Hydrogenophaga sp.
CCTGCACGCCCTCCCGGACTGGCTGTGCACCCCTGCGGTGCGGATGCAACAGGCTGAGAAACCTCCGCCCAATCGGCACTTATAAGAAAGTGTTCACTCACAAACAGAATGAACACCATTCACTACAGAGCATGCCATCCGTACCGCACGAGCGATGCACCAGAACGCCTCCAGGCACGGGAACCATTCTGTTAGCACTCTCTCTCAGGGAGTGCTAACATTGATTCCAGACCATCTACAGGAAGGTTCCATCCATGTCCAACGCTCTGCTGGCCCCCACCGCTCTGCCCACCGCCACCCTGGCCGTGGCCAGCCCGTGGGCGAGCCGTTCGCTGACCCTGCCCCCGCTGGGCAACCTGGACGCTTACATCTCGGCCGTCAACCGCATGCCGCTGCTGACGCTGGAAGAAGAACAGAACGCTGCGCGCCGCCTGCGCGACCACAACGACCTGGAGGCCGCCGGCCAGCTGGTCATGTCGCACCTGCGCTTGGTGGTGTCGATTGCCCGCCAGTACCTGGGCTACGGCCTGCCGCACGGCGACCTGATCCAGGAAGGCAACGTGGGCCTGATGAAGGCCGTCAAGCGCTTCGACCCCGACCAGGGCGTGCGCCTGGTGAGCTACGCCATGCACTGGATCAAGGCCGAGATCCACGAGTACATCCTCAAGAACTGGCGCATGGTCAAGCTGGCCACAACCAAGGCGCAGCGCAAGCTGTTCTTCAACCTGCGCAGCATGAAGCAAGGCTTTCGTGCCGAAGCGGCGGAAGGTGACACGCACCGCGAGGTGCTCTCGGACAGCGAGGTCGACGTGGTCGCACGCGACCTGAAGGTCAAGCCCGAGGAAGTGCGTGAAATGGAAACGCGCCTGTCGGGCGGCGACGTGGTGCTGGACCCCAGCCCCGCCGACGACGGCGAAGAGGCCTATGGCCCGATCGCCTGGCTGGCCGACACGGCACACGAACCGACCGCAGTGATCGAATCGACCCAGCGCGACGTGCTGGCCACCGAAGGCGTTGCCCGCGCCATGGGCGAGCTGGACGAGCGCTCGCGCCGCATCGTGACCGAGCGCTGGCTCAAGGTGAACGACGACGGCTCGGGCGGCATGACGCTGCACGAGCTGGCGGCCGAATACGGCGTGAGCGCCGAGCGGGTGCGCCAGATCGAGGTGGCGGCCATGAAAAAGATGCGCAAGGCGCTGGCCGACTTCGCCTAACCTTCGGTCAGCCCCCCAAAAGAAAACCGCCCGAGGGCGGTTTTTTGTTGACCGAAGCCGTGACTTGATCCAGAGATGCCGTGGAACCGGCTCCGCCGGGCCAAAGGCATCGCCCCCTGGGGGGTGACGCCGCAGGCGGCGCGGGGGGTCAGTGTTCGCGGCGCAGCGCGGGGAACAGGATCACGTCGCGGATGCTGGGCGAATCGGTCAGCAGCATCATCAGGCGGTCGATACCAATACCGCAGCCGCCGGCCGGGGGCATGCCGTATTCCAGCGCACGGATGAAGTCGGCGTCGTAGTACATCGCCTCTTCGTCACCGCCGTCCTTGGCCGCGACCTGCGCGTGGAAGCGCGCGGCCTGGTCTTCGGCGTCGTTCAGCTCGGAGAAAGCGTTGCCGAACTCGCGACCGGTGATGTACAGCTCGAAACGCTCGGTCACTTCCGGGCGGTCGTCGTTGGCACGCGCCAGCGGCGAGATTTCGGTCGGGTGCTCCATGATGAAGGTCGGGTTCCAGAGCTTCTCTTCCACCGTCTCTTCGAAGTACAGCACCTGCAGGCTGGCCAGCGAGCGGGTCGAGAGCTGGTGCTTGTCCTCCGACATGCCCAGCTTCTTGAGGGCCGGGATCAGCCATTCGGCACTGTCCACACCGTCACCGGCTTCGGTGTACTTGAGGATGGCTTCACGAATCGTCAGGCGCTCAAACGGCGAGAACACGTCCACCGGCTTGCCGTTGTAGGTCAGCGGCGTGTCACCGTGCACCTGCTGGACGACGTGGCGGATCAGCTGCTCGTTGAAGTCCATCAGGTCCTGGTAGTTCCAGTACGCCGCGTAGAACTCCATCATGGTGAATTCGGGGTTGTGGCGGACGCTGATGCCTTTGTTGCGGAAGTTGCGGTTGATCTCGAACACGCGCTCGAAACCGCCGACCAGCAGGCGCTTCAAGTACAGCTCGGGCGCGATGCGCAGGAACATTTCCTGGTCCAGCGCGTTGTGGTGGGTCTTGAAGGGCTTGGCGTTGGCACCGCCGGGAATCGGATGCAGCATGGGCGTTTCGACTTCGAGGAAGCCGTGGCTCACCATGTAATCGCGGATGCTGGACAGTGCTTTGCTGCGGGTGACGAAACGGCGGCGCGAGGCCTCGTCGGTCATCAGGTCCACATAGCGCTGGCGGTACTTGATTTCCTGGTCGGCCACGCCGTGGAACTTGTCGGGCAGCGGACGCAGGCTCTTGGTGATCAGGCGGATGTTGTCGGCGTGAATGGACAGCTCGCCGGTGCGGGTGCGCATCAGCACGCCTTCGGCCGCGATGATGTCGCCCAGGTCCCAGTGCTTGAAGGCGGCCAGCCTGGCTTCGCCCACGCTGTCGGTGTTCAGGTAGATCTGGATGCGGCCACCGGACGGGCCCAGCGACGCGTCCTGCAGGGTGGCGAAACAGGCCTTGCCCATCACGCGCTTGAGCATCATGCGGCCCGAGACGCTGGCGCGCACCGGGCTGGCTTCCAGCGCTTCCTTGGTGGCTTCGCCGTGGCGCTCGAACAGTTCGGCGGCCTTGTCGGCGGGCTTGAAGTCGTTCGGGAAGGCCACGCCTTCGCCGCGCTGCTGCGCCTCGCGCAGGCCCTTGAGTTTCTCGCGGCGCTCGGCGATCAGCTGGTTGTCGTCGGTGGCGGCGGCCACCGGTGCGGCGGCGGGGTTCGGGGCTTGTGACATAGGGGCAGGCCGCGCGGGCCAGAGGTTCGGAAGGGTTGGAAAACGATTGAAAAGGGCGCCACACGGTGGCCAGCGCACCGGCGCCCAACCCGCCATTTTAGTGGCCCGGCCAGGGACCCGGCCCACCCGGCGGCGCCCCGGATAATGCGCGCCATGTTCCTGCGCGCCGGTCTGGTCTCCCTCGCCCTGTTGCTGGTCAGCCGTGTGCTGGGCCTGCTGCGCGAATCGGTGCAGGCCGCCGCCCTGGGCGCCAGCGGGCTGGCGGACGTGGCCATCCTCGTGCTCACGCTGCCCGACCTGATCACCGGCATCCTTGCCTCGGGCGCGCTGGCCTATGTGCTGCTGCCGCTGTGGGCACGCCAGAGCGCCGCGGCCCAGGCCCTGGGTCTGCAACAACTGGGCCGCTGGCTGCTGCTGGGCGGCGGGGCCGTGGCTGCCGCGCTGCTGCTGGCGCCAGGGCTGGCCACCACCGCACTGGCACCCGGTCTGGGCGACGCGGTGCGTCCGATCGCCCTGGACGGCCTGCGCTGGAGCGCGGTCGCCGTGCCGCTGGCCCTGCTGGCGGCGCTGTGGACCACGCGGCTGCAGCACCAGCGCGACTTCACCGGCATGTACGGCGCCAACCTGGTGGTCAACGCCGTGGTGATCGGCAGCCTGTTGCTGATCGCCACCACCGCCCACGACGCGCCGGCCCGCGCGCTGTTCGAACTCGGCCTGGGCCTGCTGCTGGCCATGGCGCTGCGGCTGCTGTGGCTGCACTGGCGGCTTGGGCGGGCCGTGCAGCCCACCGCAGTGGCCAACGAGGTGAGCGAAGACCACTGGCCGCTGCCTGGCGTCTGGCTGTGGGCGCTGGCCAGTGCGGGTCTGCCCCTGCTGCTGCCGTTGCTGGCGCGCAGCCTGGCCTCGGGCACGGGCGAAGGTGCGCTCACCACCTTCAACTACGCCTGGAAGCTGGTGGAGCTGCCGCTGGTGCTGGCAATCCAGCTGGTGGCGTCGCTGGCGTTTCCGGGCATCGCGCGGGCCTACGCGGCACCACCGGCCGCCGGCACCAACACCGCGCGGCGCGACGCCCTGCGGCAGGCCTTCGTGCTGGCCTGGGTGCTGGCCTGTGCCGCCGCTGCGGCGCTGGCAGGGCTGGCGCCGTCGCTGGCGCAGCTGTTGTTCGGCTGGGGCCGCATGCCGCCCGAGGCGGTGGCGCAGATCGCCGGCTGGGCCCGCGTGGGCGCATGGTCGCTGCTGCCGCAGGCGCTGCTGGCCGTGCTGCTGACCCTGATGGCCAGCACCGGGCGGCTGCGGCACGCGGTGGGGGCCTACGGTCTGGCGCTGGCGGTGCTGGCCGCAGGGGCCTGGCTGGGATCGCGCTGGGATCTGTCAGGGGGCGGTTTCGTCATGGGCCTGGTCACCGCGGCGCTGGCCGCGGCCGCGCTGACCCTGTGCCTGAGCGAGCGCGAACAGGTGTGCAACGTCCTGGCCTGGCGCGACCTGCTGCCCGCTGCGCTGGCCGCCGTGTGTGTGGCGGCCATGGGCGCGAGTTGGCGCATCGACAGCCGCTGGAGCGGCCTGCTGCTGGCGGTGCTGGCGGCGGGTGCGGTGGTCGGGGTGGCTTGGCTGGCCTCGCCCGGGCTGCGCCGCGCCCTGCGCCGATAATGCACACCGCCCATGATGGACCTCATCCAGATCACCAACGACCCCGACTTCGCACGCCGCTGCGACGCGCTGGAGGGCCTGCGCCTGTGGGTGGACCTGGAGCGCAACGGCAAGGCCGAACGCCAGGCCGGGCGCAACACCTTCATCAGCACGCACACGCTGGACGATGTGGGGCGGATCAAGGCGGTGCTGCAACGATCGCGCCTGATGGTGCGCGTGAACCCGCTGAACCCGGACACCGACACCGAGGTGAACGCGGTGCTGGCCCAGGGCGCCGACCTGCTGATGCTGCCCATGTTCACCGAGGCCTGGGAGCTGCAAGCCTTCTGCGCCATCGTGGCCGGACGGGCGCCGGTGGTGGCGCTGCTGGAAACCGCGGGCGCGTTCGAGTCACTGCCCGAGTGGATCGGCACCCCCGGGCTGGAAGAGGTGTACGTGGGCCTGAACGATCTGCACCTGTCCATGGGCCTGCACTTCATGTTCGAGCCGCTGGCGCTGGGCCTGCTCGACACCGCGGCCCGGCTGGCGCGGGCACAGGGCCTGCGCTTCGGTTTCGGCGGCATCGCGCGGCTGGACGAGGGCCTGCTGCCCGGCCGCGACGTGCTGGCCGAGCACCTGCGGCTGGGTTCGCAGGCGGTGATCCTCTCTCGCACCTTTCACGGCAGCGGCAGTGCCGGCTCGTTCGAGGACGAGGTGGCAGCCCTGCGCACCGCCGAGCGGTCGCTGGCCTCGCGCAGCGCTGGGCAGGTGCAAGCAGACCGCCTGCGGATCGCCGAGACCATCGGCCAGATCGCCTCGCGCATGCGGCGCAACGGACAGGGATGATCAAACGAACCTTCGATGTGGTGGCCAGCCTGATAGCACTGCTGCTGCTCAGCCCGCTGCTGCTGGGCACGGCGCTGGCGGTGGCCATCGA
>NZ_JBPCSJ010000274.1:0-4960 GCF_051007235.1 Hydrogenophaga sp.
GGTCGCGGATCAGGCGCTGGTTCTCCCAGCGCAGGCGGATGCCGTCGTGGTGCAGGCGGTGGGTCAGGCGCGCGTAGCCGGCCATGGCCAGCAGGAACACCAGCGTCAACCCCGCCAGCACCGCGTGCAGGGGCGTGCCCGCGGTTGCCAGCAGGCCGAGCGCCTTCCATTATTCTTCGGACTGGAAATAGGGCAGCGACAGGGCGGCGACCTTGCGGGTGAAGAGGCGGAAGCTCTGGAGCTTGGACGGTTGTGGGGTCATGGGTTCACCGGTGGGGTGGCGGAAGGGGTATCGATGCTCGGGGCTGCGGTGCGCAGGCCGCACAGCGTGAAAGTGGACCCGCGGCCGGGCGCGGAGTTCACCGCGATGTCGCAGCCCAGGTAGGTGGCCTGCGCCTTCGCGATGGCCAGGCCCAGGCCGTGGCTCTCGCTGGCGCTGCGGTCGTCGAAGCTGCGGTAGGCGTCGAACAGCAGGGGCAGCCGCTCGGCCGGGATGCCACTGCCGCTGTCGCGCACCTCGATGCACAGCGGCTGTTCCGGCCAGGTGCGGGGGCGGTGGCGGATGCCCGCATACACGGTGCCGCTGCCGGTGTTCTGGAGGGCGTTGCTGATGAAGTTCTGCAGCACGGACAGCAGCAGCGCCGGATCTGCCCACACCCGCAGGCCCGCGCGCGGCGTGGCCAGGTGCAGGCGCAAGCCCTTGGCCCGCGCCTGTTCACCGAACAGGGCGCCCAGCCGCGCAAAGAGGGCCTGCAGGTCCACGGCCTCGGGCTTGAGGTCCAGGGTGCCCGATTCGAGACGCGAGAGTTCGAGCAGGCGGTGGATCTGGGTGTGCACCTCGCCCGCGGCGGCTTCGATCTTGGCTGCCGTCTCGGCCACGACCGAACCAGGGCCGGCCTGGTGGCGCAGCACCGCGCCGTACAGCGAGATCGCGCGCACCGGCTGCTTGAGGTCGTGGCTGACACCCGCCAGGAACAGGCTCTTGGTGCGCGAGGCCTCCTCGGCTTCGGCCTTGCGCAGCTCCAGGTCGCGGATCAGGCGCTGGTTCTCCCAGCGCAGGCGGATGCCGTCGTGGTGCAGGCGGTGGGTCAGGCGCGCGTAGCCGGCCATGGACAGCAGGAACACCAGCGTCAACCCCGCCAGCACCGCGTGCAGGGGCGTGCCCGCGGTTGCCAGCAGGCCCACATAGGGCAGCAGGGTGGGCAGCAGAAAGGCGTAGAACGCGGGCAGGTGGATGGACAGCGGCGTGACCGCGCCGCCCACATGGCCCGACAGGTAGGCGCCCACCAGCAGCAGGGTCAGTGGGTCCTGCGCGTCGAAGTACAGCCAGGCAAACGCTCCCCAGGTGAGGCCGTTGAGCAAGGCCGACAGGGTGAAGCCCCGGATCAGGCGCTGGTGCCCTTGGCCCTGGGCCAGTCGCGGGCGCATGCGGCGCACGAACACTTCGCGCGCCAGATTGGCGGCGGTGCCCAGCGCCAGCCAGGCGACGATGTGCGCGGTCGGGACCTTGTCCCACATCAGCCAGGCGGCCACCAGCGACAGCAGCGTGACGCTGACGTACGGGAAATGCACCTCGTGCGCGAAGTAGTGTGCGACGGTGCGTTCTTCGTACTGATCCAGCGTGGCCATAATTTGCCACTATGCCACCCATCCAGGTTTTGATCGCCGAGGACCACGCCCTGCTGGTCGATGCCCTGCAACTGCTGCTGGGGACCCAGCCCGACCTGCACTGCGCGGGCGTGGCCCGCAACGGCGAACAGGCGCGCGACCTGGCGCTGGCCCTGCAGCCCGACGTGCTGCTGCTCGACCTGGGCCTGCCGTTGCTGGACGGCCTGGGTGTGATGGAGTCTCTGCGGCGGGCGAAATCGACGGTGCGGGTGCTGGTGGTCACGGCGCGCATGGACGTGCAGTCGGTCCGCGCGGCGCTGGCGCTGGGCGCGGCGGGTTACCTGCCCAAGAACGAGGACAGCGACGAGCTGCTGCTGGCCATCCGCCGTGTGGCTCAGGGGCGGCGCTACATCAGCGGTGCCATCGCGCAGGTGTTTGTGCCCGAAGCGGGGACCGTGCCCGAGGTGTCGCTGACCGCCAGCGAAACCACCATCCTGCAGCTGGTGGGGCAGGGCATGACCAGCAAGGAAATCAGCCAGCGGCTGGACATCAGCGAGGCGACGGCGCGCAAGCACCGCGAGAACATCCGCCGCAAGCTGGGCATCCGCAACAGCGCTGAAATGGCGGCTTACGCGGTGCGCGTGCAGGCCCGGACGCCGGGCTGATTCCAGGCGCCGGGGCACCCGCCTACGCCCAAGTGCGTAGGCGATCCGCGCAGGTCTACGCCGCCGGGCGAATTGCCGCACGGGTCGCCCATTCCTACAGTCACCGGACGGCGATGACCGACCGGCAACGGCTGCCGGTGTCGCGCCCCTGGGGCGATCACCATGCGCTTGCACCTCCTTTTTTCCGGCCTGCTGTCACTGGCCCTGGTCGCCTGCGGCGGAGGTTCCGGCACCACCGATGACGGTGCGTCCGCCACCGTGCAGGCCGCCGGCCAGGTGGTGGACGACCAGGGCCTGCCGCTGGCCGGCGCGACGGTGACGGTGGTGTCCGCCAGCACCGCCGGGGGCACCGATGCCACCACCAGCACCGGGGCCGACGGCCGCTTCGCGCTCACGCTGGACGCCGCCACACCCGCCGTGCTGAAAGTGCAGAAGACCGGCTACGCCAGCAGCTTCCGAGCCGCGGCTGCGGCCAGCGACAACGCCACCGTGGCCGACCGCGTGCTGCTGCTGCCGGTGGCCAGCAGCCAGACCTTCGACCCCACGCAACCCGCTGTGTTGCGCGTGCCGGGTTCGCCTGCGCGCGTGGAACTGGCGGCGGCCAGCCTGGTGCGCGAGGACGGCCAGGCCATCAGCGGCAGCGCCAGCGTGGCGCTCACCCCCATCGACCCCAGCGCCGACATCGGCCAGATGCCGGGCCTGGTGGTCGACGCGGCCAACGGTGTGCCCATCGAATCGCTGGGCGCGCTGAGCATCGAGTTCACCGACGCCAGCGGCGCCCCGCTGAACCTGGCCAGCGGCCAGACCGCGACCATCCGCATCCCCGCCACACCGGCGGCTGGTGCCACCGGTCCCTTGCCCGCCACCTTCCCGCTGTACCACCTGAACGAAACCACCGGCCGCTGGACGCAGGAGGGCATGGCCACGCTGCAGACCGATCCGGCCACAGGGGCTGAGTACTACGAAGGCACGGTGAGCCACTTCAGCACCTGGAACGCCGACCGGGTGATCGAGCGTGCCGGTGTGAACGTCAACGCGGTTCAGGGCGGCGCCAGCTGTGTGGTGCCCGCCGGGTTGCGGGTGGTTTCGCGCGGGGTGGACTACAACGGGGAAACCGCGCTCATCGAGGGTGGCCGCCTGGTGGCACGCGCCAGCTCGCGTGTCGACGTGTTGCTGGTCAACGCGGACGGGCAGTTGCTGGATGCGGTGACGCTGGACACCGGCGCACCGGGCAGCATCACAGCCCTACCGCGTTGCCTGGCCGAACCGCCGTTGGTCAACGTGTCGGGCCGTGTCACGGTGACCAGTGGTCGCCTGGACGACCACCGGGTGCAGATCAGCGGCCCGCTGCTGCGCCCGCGCACCGTGTCCATCGGCAGCGACGGCGGCTACACGCTGCCGGTCCATGCCAACGTGGGCGCGCTGCAGGCCCGGCTGGTGTCGGGTGTGGACCGCGGCACACCGCCGACCACGGTGACCACCACCGTGAGCGCCGCCAACGCGGTGTTCCCCGACCTCACCGTCAGCGACGCGCGCTTCGAGCTGCCGGTCTGCGTGCAGGGCTGGGACCGGTACCGGCAGACCACGGCGCAGGTCGGCCTGTTCCGTGACGGGGTGCCGCTGGGTGAACCCATCACGGTGAGGAGCGCCGCATCCTCTGTCACTTTCGAGCGCGTGCCGCTGAACAGCACCCTGACCCTGCGTCTGACGGCGCCCGACGCCACCCTGGTGGAGACGTCCACGACGCTGGTGGTGGGCAGCACGCCGCCAGCACCGCCGGCCTGCCTGGCACTGCCGCTGGCCGCCCAGGCGGACCTGCAGGTCCGCGGTGACGGTTTGGGCCGCAGCTTCGATGCCAGCGCCTCCATGCCGGGCGATGCCACCATCACCGGCCACGCCTGGAGCTTCGGCGACGGTGCCACCGCCACCGGGGCCATCACCAGCCACAGCTACGCCGCCACCGGCAGCTACGTGGTCAGCCTGCGCGTGACCGATGCGCTGGGCCAGGTCAGCCAGGCGCAGCGCGCCGTGGTGGTGACGGGCGGCGGTGCGCTGAGCGTGCTGACCCCGGCCAGTGCCCTGGACGCTGGCAGCCGCCACAGCTGCGCGGTGCGGTCGGACGGGGTCTGGTGCTGGGGCAACAACGTCCACCAGCAGCTGGGCAGTCCGATCACCGTGGACACCAGCACCGAGCCCTACACCTACACCGGGCTGATGTCCTCCGGTGTGCCCTTGCAGATCGCTGGTCTGGCCCGTGTGACCGCGGTCTCCGCTGGCGACAGCCACGCCTGTGCGCTGCACGCCGATGGCACGGTCAGTTGCTGGGGCAACGGTGAATACGGCCAGCTGGGCCATGGCCGCAGGGAGGGCTCTGCGACGCCGGTGGCGGTCTCGGGCCTGAGCACGGCGCTGGCGGTCTCGGCGGGTGGCTTCAACACCTGCGCGCTGCTGCAGGACGGCAGCGTCAGCTGCTGGGGCAACAGCAACACCGGCATCGAACAGCTGGTGCCGGCGCCGGTGGCGGGCCTGAGCGGCGCCACCGCGCTGTCCTCGGGCTACGGCCACCACTGCGCCGTTCTGAGCGCTGGTGGCGTGCGCTGCTGGGGCGACAACAACGACGGGCAGCTGGGCAACGGCAGCCAGACCGATTCGGCCAGCCCGGTGGTGGTTTCGGGCATCGCCAACGC
>NZ_JBPCSJ010000275.1:0-7444 GCF_051007235.1 Hydrogenophaga sp.
GGCCTCCGCCCTGGCCGGCGATCTTCCCTCGCCGCAGCCGCTGGACCGCGCGGCGCTCGCAGACCTGGAGCCGGCCATCGCACCCGGCCTGCACGCCTGGCTGCTGCCCGACGAGGCGCAAGTCATGCCGCGCGACCTGCTGGCCGCGCTGGCGGTGCACGCGCCGAACCTGCACTGGTGCTGGGGCGAGCGGGTGGACCGTGTCGACCCGGGCCGGATCACCTTGACCGAGGGCGATGTCCTGCCGTTCGACCTGGCCATCGACACACGGGGCATCGGCGCCCGCCCGGACATGGCGGTCAGAGGCGTGCGAGGCGAGGTGGTCTGGCTGCACGCCCCCGGCGTGCGGCTGCAGCGCCCGGTGCGCCTGCTGCACCCGCGGCACCGGGTGTACATCGTGCCGCGGCCGGGCGACCTGTTCGTGGTCGGTGCCAGCGAGATCGAGAGCGAGGACCGCTCGCCCGTGAGCCTGCGCACAGCCGCGGAACTGATGGCCGCCGCGCACAGCGCAGTGCCCGAACTGGCGGAGGCGCGCATCGTCCACATGGAAGCCAACCTGCGCCCCGCCCTGTCCGACAACGAACCGCACACCCACGCCGAACCGGGACTGCTGCGCATCAACGGCCTGTTCCGGCACGGCTGGCTGCTCGCACCAGCGCTCGCGCAGGATGCGCTGAGCACATTGGGACTCCCCCCTGCGCCGCTGCGCGGCTTCCCCCCTCCCGTTCCGGAGGGGGGACACCGCCTGTGGCCGGGCGAAGCCCGTTCCACGGCAGTTCTGGATCAAGCCCCTTCTCCCGTCAACCCATGCTGACCTTCAACGACCTCTCTTTACCCTGCCCCGAGGGCCTGACGCTGGCCGCGTTGCTGGTGGCGCAAGGCGTGTCGGCCGAACAGGTGGCCACCGCTGTCAACGGCGCGTTCGTTCCCCGCGCCCAGCGAGACACCACCGTGCTGAACCCGGGCGACACCGTGCTGACCTTTCAAGCCATCGTCGGAGGCTGACGCCATGAACACGTCCCACTGGGCGCCCTACGGCGTCGGACTCTCCAGTCGCTTCCTGCTGGGCAGCGCGGGCTACCCCTCGCCTCAGGTGCTCAGCGACAGCATCACCGCCAGCGGCACGCAGGTGGTCACCGTGGGCCTCAAGCGCACGCTGGCCGCGGCGGGCGACAACGGCTTCGTCGCCCGCATCGTGCAGAGCGGCGTTCGCCTGCTGCCCACCACCGCCGGCTGCCGCACGGCGCGCGAGGCCATCACGCTGGCGCACATGGCGCGCGAGCTGTACGGCACGCACTGGATCAAGCTCGAAGTGGTGGGCGACGAACACACCCTGCAGCCCGACCCCTGGGGCACGGTGGAGGCGGCCGCACAACTCACCCGCGACGGCTTCGCAGTGTTCCCCTACTGCACCGACGATCTGGTGACCTGCCAGCGCCTGCTCGATGCAGGCTGCGAGGTCCTCATGCCCTGGGGCGCGCCCATCGGCTCCGGGCAAGGCCTGATCAACCCGTTCGCGCTGCGCACGCTGCGCGCACGGCTGCCCGGCGTGCCCCTGGTGGTGGACGCGGGCATCGGCGCACCGTCGCACGCAGCCGCCGCGATGGAGCTGGGCTTTGACGCCGTGCTGCTGAACTCGGCCGTGAGCCTGGCGGTGGACCCGGTGCGCATGGCGCGCGCCTTTCGCCTGGCCATCGAAGCGGGCCGTGCCGCCTTTGAGGCCGGCGTGATGGCACCGCAGGACATGGCGGTCGCGTCCACCCCCGTTTCGGGCCACCCCTTCCTGATTCCGTGAAACACCCCCCGCGCCGCTTCGCGTCACCCCCCTCTCTCGCCTTCGGCGGGAGGGGGGCGGCACCTGAGGCCCGGCCAAGCCGGTTCCTCGGTGCCCCTGGACGGCGTTGCGTCTTCGCATCTGTATCGCGCTCCGGCGCCAAAGGACACACACCATGACCCCCATCATCTGGAGCATCGCCGGCACCGACAGCGGTGGCGGCGCCGGCCTGGCGGCCGACCAGCGCGCGGCCGACGCCCTGGGTGTGCACTGCTGCACCGTGGTCGCCGGCGTCACCGCACAGAGCACCACCGAGGTGACGCACATCGAAACCACACCGCCCGCGGTGCTGCAGGCGCAGCTGGACACGCTGGCCGCCGACATGCCCCCGCGCGTCATCAAGACCGGCCTGCTGGGCAGCGCGGCCAACGTGCGCGTCTTGGCCGACTTCATCGACCGGCTGCGCGCACAACAACCGCTGGCCCTGGTGGTGGACCCGGTGCTGCGCGCCAGCACCGGCGCCGCGCTGGCCGATGCCGAACTGCGCGTCGCCTACCGCGACCTGCTGCTGCCCCGCGCGACCGTCATCACCCCCAACCAGGCCGAGGCCTTGGCCCTGCTGGGGGAGCAGGCGCCACGCGACATCCCCGCCCAGGCGCGGGCGCTGCGCGCGCTGGGTTGCACGGCGGTGGTCATCACCGGCGGAGACGCCGGGGCCACCGGACCGATATCGGGCCTGTCGCTGGACTGGCTGGACACCCCACAAGCAACGGGCTGGCTGAGCCTGCCGCGCGAGCGCACGCCGCACAACCACGGCACCGGCTGCACCTTCGCCTCGGCACTGGCGTCGGCGCTGGCACTGGGCTGGGTGGTGGCCGACGCGGCCGTGCTGGCCAAGATGGCGGCCACTTTTGCGCTGCGCCACGCGCGTGCGGTGGGCCGCGGCGTGGGGCCGGTGATCGCCCGGCCGGGCTTTGCCACCGAACCCTCGCTGCTGCCCCAGCTGTCGCTGGACGAGCAGGCGCCCGACGTCTGGACCACGCGGGTGCGGGGCCGTGCGCCGGGCGTCTACGCCATCGTCGACAGCGCGGAACGGGCCCAGGCCGTGCTGCGCGCCCGGCCCACGGTGGACACGCTGCAGCTGCGCATGAAGCGCCCCGCCGGCCTGCACGACGCGACCTGGGGCCAGCACCTGCGCGAGGCCATCGCCCGCAGCCAGCGCGCGGCCGATGCAGCGGGCGTGCTGCTGGTGGTCAACGACCACTGGCAGGCCGCGCTGGCCGAAGGGGCGCGGGCGCTGCACCTGGGCCAGGACGACCTGCTGGCCCTGACCGCGCCAGACCACGCCCGGCTGGCCGCCGCCCGCGCGCAGGGCGTGCAGCTGGGCATCAGCTCGCACAGCCTGTGGGAGCTGTGCCGCGCCGCCGCGCTGCAACCCGACCTGATCGCCTGCGGTCCAGTGTGGGCCACCACCACCAAGGACATGCCCTGGGTGCCCCAAGGCCTGGACAACCTGGCCTGGTGGGCACACATGGCGCCGGCACCGGTGGTGGGCATCGGCGGCATCCTCGAACCGGCGCAGCTGCAGGCGGTGGCCGCCGCCGGCGCTGCCGGTGGCTGCGTGGTGCGCGGCCTGGGCGACGACCCGGCGCGCACCCTGCCGGCCTGGCAAGCCGCCTGGCAGCAAGGCCTGGCGGCGCGCGGTGCGGACGGTGCGCGCCACGTGCCCGCCCTGCCGCACGCCACGCTGACCTGAAGCAGGCTGCCCGGTAGGTGATAAGGGTTAACCCTAGATTCTGGTAAGGTCCCCGGGTTTCGTCACCCCCGGGCGACCGGTGCGCCAGACGCACCGGAGCACCGGCAAGGGCCTGCTCATCCCCGGAGAAAACACATGGATCGTCGTTCCCTGATCACACACGCCGGCATCGCCGGTGTGCTCGCCGCTGGTGCGGCACCCGCCGTTCACGCCCAGGCCGCGGTGCGCTGGCGCATGGCCTCGAGCTTCCCCAAGTCGCTGCCCACCATCTTCGGCTCGGCCGAAAAATTTTCGGAAACCGTCAAGGCGCTCTCGGGCGGCCGGTTCGAGGTGTCGGTGCACGCCGCCGGCGAACTGCTGCCCCCGTTCGGCGTGGTCGACGCGCTGCAGAACCACACGGTGGAAATGGCGCAGACCGCGCCCTACTACTTCACCGGCAAGAACCCGGTGTTCGCCTTCGGCTGCGCCGTGCCCTTTGGCCTGACCGCGCGCCACATGGACGCCTGGATGGAACACGGCAACGGCCGCAAATACATGGACGCGTTCTATGCGCAGTACAACATCGTGTCGATGAGTTCGGGCAACACCGGCACCCAGATGGGTGGCTGGTACCGCAAAGAGATCCGGTCCGTGGCCGACCTCAAGGGCCTGAAGATGCGCCTGGGCGGCGGCCTGTTCGGCGACACCATGGCCAAGCTGGGCGTGGTCGCGCAGAACATGCCCGCGGGCGAGGTGTTCCAGGCGCTGGAAAAAGGCTCGCTGGACGCGACCGAGTTCGTCGGCCCGTTCGACGACGAGCGCCTGGGCTTCCACAAGGTGGCCAAGCACTACTACTACCCCGGCTGGTGGGAAGGCGGCGCCGAGCTGGAGTTTTTCATCAACAAGAAGGCGTTCGACGCGCTGTCGGCCGAGAACAAGGCCATCGTGCGCGCCGCCGGTGCGGTGGCCGCGCGCGACATGACCGCCAAGTACGACGCCCAGAACCCGGCCGCCCTGCGCCGCCTGGTGGCCGCCGGCACCAAGCTGCGCGGTTTCAGCAAAGAGGTGATGGACGCGGGCTACAAGGCCAGCATGGAAGTGTTCGCCGAACACGAGGCCCAGTTGCCCGAGTTCAAGAAGATCCACCAGGACATGCGCGCCTTCCAGCGCGACCAGGTGCTGTGGAGCAAGTTCTCGGAATGGCGCTACGACAGCTACATCGCGGGTGTGAAGCTGTAGGCGGGCACCAGACCCGGCTGCCACCAGGCGCCCTGCGGGGCGCCTTTTTTGTGACGATCGCCTTCACGCACAATCGCTGCGCCATGAACGCTCCGACCGACCACGACCTCCCCCCGCTGAACGCCACCCCGCCCGGCCTGTACCGCCACTACAAGGGCGGCTGGTACGACGTGATCGACACTGTGCGCTGCAGCGAGACCCTGCAAGGCATGACGCTGTACCGCGCGCTCTACGGCGGCTTCGGCCTGTGGGTGCGGCCGGCGGCCATGTTCGCCGAGCGCGGCGCGTTCGAGGGCAAAGAACAGCCACGCTTCACCCCGCACGACCCGGGCCTGGTGCCGCTGGGTGACCTGGCCACGGCGCACGCGTTGATCGCCCATCTGCGCGGCCGGGCACAGCGCGAGCGCGGCACCGACCTCGATACGGCCCTGCGCCCACCGCCGCCCGAACCCGACAGCTGCTGCGGCCGCGGCTGCAACGGCTGCGTGTGGGAAGGGTTTTACGAAGCGCTGCACCACTGGCGGGTGGACGCCCTGGAACTGCTCCAGGCCTAAGACAACGCTGAACCAGTCCACCGTGGCGCGGGCATCCCGGCAGCAGGGGCCTGCATCCACGGGGACTTGTTCAGCGTCGCCCTAAAACAGATCCCCCTGCCCGCGCAGAGCCGCCGGCCGGAAGCGGCTGGTGTCCATCGGCTGGCGCTCGCGGTTGAAACCCAGCCGTTCGCAGGCTTTCACAAAGCGCTGGCGCAGCAGGTCGGCCCAGATGCCCTGGCCTTTCATGCGGGTGGCGAAGTCGGCGTCGTAGTCTTGCCCGCCACGCAGGTCCTGCACCCGCGCCATCACCCGCGCCGCACGGTCGGGGTGGTGCAACTCCAGCCACTGGCGGAACATCGGCGACAGCTCCCAGGGCAGGCGCAGCACCTGGTAGAAGGCACGCCGCGCGCCGGCCTCGTAGGCCGCTTCCAGCACCTGCTCCATGTCGTCGTTGATGAAGGGGATCTGCGGCGACACGCTCACGCCGGTGGGCACGCCCGCGTCGGCCAGCGCGCGCAGGGTGCGCAGCCGCCGGTGCGGCGCGGCGGCGCGCGGCTCCAGGATGCGCGCGAGTTGGGCATCGAGCGTGGTGATGGTCACGTACACCGCGGCCAGGCCCTGCCGCCCCAGCGGCGCCAGCAGGTCCAGGTCGCGTTCGACCCCGCTGCCCTTGGTGACGATGCCCAATGGGTGCTGCGCCTGGGCCAGCAGCTCGATCACGCTGCGTGTGAGCCGCAGTTCGCGCTCCACCGGCTGGTAGGCGTCGGTCACAGTGCCGATGGCGATCATCTCCGGCACGTGGCGCGGGCTCAGCAGCTCGCGCCGCAGCGCATCGGCGATGCCGCGCTTGGCGATGATCTTGGTCTCGAAGTCCAGCCCCGGCGAGAGATTGAGATAGCTGTGGCTGGGCCGGGCGTAGCAGTACACGCAGCCGTGCTCGCACCCGCGGTAGGGGTTGAGGCCGAGGTTGAAACCGATGTCGGGCGAGTCGTTGCGGGTGATGGCGCTTTTGCAGTCTTCCCAGGTCACCTCGGTGGCCGGGGGCGCGGAGCCGTCGCCGGCCGCGGCATCGAGCGTGCCCCAGCCGTCGTCAAACGCGGCGCGCTGGTCGCGCTCGAAGCGGTGGGGCTGGCGGTGCGCCACGCCGCGCCCTTTGAGCGGCTGCAGTGGAATGAACACGTCCTGGGTCATGAACTGTATATTCGTACAGTTTTCAATGAATTGCAACGCGACCTGCAATCACCCCGACACACGGGGGCGTCGCCAGACCCGCACAATCGACCGATGTCTTCTCCCTCCTCGACCCGCGACACCATCCTCAGCATCCGCGGCGTGGGCAAAACCTACGCTGGCGGCTTCCAGGCCCTCAAAAACGTCCACCTGGACATCCACCGCGGCGAAATCTTTGCCCTGCTCGGTCCCAACGGCGCCGGCAAGACCACGCTCATCAGCACCGTCTGCGGCCTGACCACACCCACCGAGGGGCAGATCACCGCCGACAGCCACGACGTCGTGCGCGACTACCGCCGGGCGCGCGGCCTGATCGGCCTGGTGCCGCAAGAGTTGCACACCGACGCGTTCGAGACCGTCTGGGCCACCGTCAACTTCAGCCGCGGCCTGTTCGGCAAGGCGCCGAACCCGGCGCTGATCGAGCAGATCCTCAAGGACCTCTCGCTCTGGGACAAGAAGGACAACAAGATCATGACGCTCTCGGGTGGCATGAAGCGCCGGGTGCTGATCGCCAAGGCGCTGTCGCACGAGCCCAAGATCCTGTTCCTGGACGAACCCAGCGCGGGCGTGGACGTGGAACTGCGGCACGACATGTGGCGCCTGGTGCGCCAACTGCGCGACGCGGGCACCACCATCATCCTGACCACGCACTACATCGAAGAAGCCGAGGACATGGCCGACCGCATCGGCGTCATCCGCAAGGGCGAACTCATCGTGGTGGAGGACAAGGACGTGCTGATGCGCCAGCTCGGCCGCAAGGAACTGGCCCTGAGCCTGCAGCAGCCGCTGGCGGCCGTGCCCGATGCGCTCGCAAGCTGGCCGCTGGCGCTGTCGGCCGACGGGCTGACGCTGACCTACACCTTCGACACCTGCAACGAGGACACCGGCATTGCCGAACTGCTGGCCGCCCTGCAATCGCAGGGCATTGGC
>NZ_JBPCSJ010000276.1:0-4577 GCF_051007235.1 Hydrogenophaga sp.
GACAAGCACCATGTAGAAAAGATTTGGCCAACCTTCGAGCGCGAATGCTTCGCTCCAAGAGTTTCTGAGGCCGCAGTCATTCCGATCTATCTCGATGACACACCGGTTCCTGGGATACCAAAAGACATAGTCGGCATCCCGTTTAAGAACTACGCGGCCCTGGGTGCGGACCTCGCGAACCGGGTAACAGACGAAATTGTCTTCAAGCTGTTTGAACTTCTTGAAGACATCTGACCGGTCCGACGAGTTCGCATTTCCCGGCAAGCTGGGCCATGTCTCTCACGTCAACCATCGAGTAGATTTTGAGTAGCGCCATCTTCAAAGCAGCCGGTGACGGCTCTCTTTTGACGTTTGAAGTGACGTCGAGCTCAGCGACTGACGTCGACTTCAATGTTCATGTGCGTACCCCGCACTTCGCCGGACAGGCACCGGCTTCAACTTTCATGAATGGGTCGCCCAGCGCCCTGTTTGCTGAAATGGCATCGGAGTGGACGGGCTGGCGGGGACAAAAGACTTGGCAGGACCTTGAGTCTCGTGTGTCGTTTTCTGCATCGTCCGACTCGACGGGTCACGTCACTCTGCGAGTGGAGCTGAAGGGCCAGGACTACGACAGTGGGTTGACGGTCAACCTCATGTTCGAAGCCTCCCAATTGGATGCAATGGCTTCATCCATAAGCGAGCTTCTGGGGTGAGCACCTCAGCGTGTTTTGTGGCTCGGTGCTGTAGCGAATTGCCGAACGCTTTGTGCATTGGTTTTCGGTGCGTCCAGAAGCGCTCCTCCGCGGCGTCTTGCACACCCCTGGCACCCAACCTGCTAAACCAACCCCACAGAGAGGCGGGTGCACCAAACTGGTGACCCGCTGCCTTGAAGACCGCTAGGGTTCCGGGCGCCATTGGCTGGCGCTGGCTGGTCCGAGAGCGGTCGGCCATGATCGTGTGGCTCCACGGAGGGACAAAAGCCCGGGAGATGCTGGCGCGCCGCTTGCGGTGTGTGCCCGCCTCTCTGGCCCATGTTCCCCCCGATCAGGAGCCCGCATGTCCTCCCTGCATCCTGCTGTCACAGCCGCCCACCTGGCCGATCCCCCATCGGCCAGCGGCGTTGCCCCTTCGGCCGCTGTGCAGCCACCGCCCGCCACGCCCCCGCGCCGCCCCTGGTCCAGCCTGTGGACGGTGCGCGCGTCCATCAGCCGCCGCGCGTACTGGGTGCTGGCCCTCACGGGTCTGATCGCGCCGCTGCTGGGCTGGTGGGCGCTGGCCGCCTGGGGCGGGCTGGACCCGACCTTCATGCCCTCGCCTGGTGCGGTGCTGGGCAAGTTCTGGTTCTGGCTGACCGAGAACGACCTGATCGACGACATGGCGATCAGCACCTACCGCGTGGTCGCGGGCTTCCTGCTCTCGGCCGTGTTCGCGCTGCCGCTGGGCCTGTTCATCGGCTCGTTCCGTTCGGTGCAGGCACTGCTGGAGCCGCTGACCGACTTCATCCGCTACATGCCGGCGGTGGCCTTCATCCCGCTGGTGATGCTGTGGGTGGGCATCGACGAGGGTTCCAAGATCGCGATCATCTTCATCGGCACCTTCTTCCAGATGGTGCTGATGGTGGCCGAGGACGTTCGCCGCGTGCCGGCCGCGCAGGTGGAGGCGGCGCAGACCATGGGCGCCAGCCGCGCCGAGCTGATCGAAAAGGTCATCCTGCCCAGCGCCAAGCCGGCGCTGCTGGACACGCTGCGCATCACCATGGGCTGGGCCTGGACCTACCTGGTGGTCGCCGAGCTGGTGGCCGCCAACTCGGGCCTGGGCTACGCCATCCTGCGCGCGCAGCGCTTCCTGCAGACCGACACCATCTTCGCCGGGATCATCGTCATCGGCCTCATCGGTCTGGCCACGGATCAGCTGTTCCGCTTCGCGCACCGCAAGGCCTTCCCCTGGCTGTATCTCAAATGAACACCCCCCTGCGACGCTGCGCGTCTTCCCCCCTCTCTGACGCCTTCGGCTTGGAGGTGGGACCGCACCTGCGGCCCGGCAAAGCCGGTTCCGCGGTACGCCTGGAAGCAGGCACTCCGCTCGCCGCTCTGGCGCCCTGACGAGAAAAGGTTGAAGCGACATGCATCCCCACACCGATCCCGCACAGCCCAAGATCCGCATCCGCGACCTGCACAAGCGCTTCGACGGCGCGCCGCTGAACGCGCTGGAACACATCGACCTCGACATCGCGCCCAACGAGTTCGTCACCTTCGTCGGTGCCTCGGGCTGCGGCAAGAGCACGCTGCTGCGCACCATCGGCGGGCTGGAAACGCACACCAGCGGGGAACTGCTGGTGGACGGCCAGCCGGTCAAGGGCCCGGACATCGACCGCGCCATGGTGTTCCAGCACTACAGCCTCTACCCGTGGATGTCGGTGATGGAGAACATCAAGTTCTGTCGCCAGCTGGCCGCGCACCGCAAAGACCTGACCTCGGCCCAGGTCGAGGCCGCCTCCGGCCGGGCCGATGCGCTGCTGCGCCTCATGGGCCTGCAGGCTTCGGCCAACGCCTGGCCCAACCAGCTCTCGGGCGGCATGCAGCAGCGCGTGGCCATTGCGCGCGCGCTCATGGGCCGCCCCGGCATCCTGCTCATGGACGAACCCTTCGGCGCGCTGGACGCGCAGACCCGCGAGGTGATGCACGACCTGATCCGCCACGTGCACCGGCTGGAGAAGGCCACCATCGTCTTCGTCACGCACGACGTGGAAGAGGCCATCTACCTCGGCGGCCGCGTGGTGCTGATGGCGCCGCGCCCCGGCCGCATCGACACCGTGTACGAGGTGCCCTTCGGCGACCGGCGCGACCAGGACCTCAAGCACGCGCCCGAGTTCCTGGCGCTCAAGCGCGAAATCCTCGAACGCATCCGCGAGACCTCCGGCATGAAGACCGACCTCGAACAGCTGCAGCGCCTGTCCGGCCTGAGCACCGAAGCCGCCTGATTTTTTCTGGAGTCCTTCCCATGAGCGAACCCCAAGCCTCCACCCCCTGGACCGAACCCGCGGTGCCCGTGCCCGCCAACCCGCCGCAGGCCGCACCGGTCGACGCGCTGGCGCTGTGGCAGCGCTTCCCCGCCGCGGCGCTGGCTGGCGTGGACACAGCCCGCGCGATGTGGAGCGAGATCGTGCCCGGCGGCGGTCACTGGAGCTGGCGCATGCCGCGCGGCAGCGCCATCCGCTTCGTCGCGCTGGAAGACGGCCCCAACGTCAGCGCGGTGCTCTATTCCGCGCTGGAAAAGCTGGAGCGCTACAACATGCCCGACAGCCTGAAGGCGCAGCACACCGCGCACTACCAGGCCGGCCATGTGCTGATGAGCGACATGGGCCGCAGCCTGGCCAGCGTGACGGCCGACAGCCTGGGCTGGCACGACCCGCTGGGCGCCCTGCTCGACAACGAACGTTTGGCGGCCAAGTACGGCGAGCGCCGCTACGAAGACGCGCGCAACGGCATGTACCGCTCGGGCAAGGACGGGCTGCTGATCGAGATCGGCAAATACGGACTGAGCAAACGCGACCTGATCGCGCCGGTCAACCTGTTCAGCAAGGTCAGCGTCGATGCGCAGGGCCGCTTCCAGTTCGCGCCTCAGCATGCCAAGGCGGGCGACTTCGTCGAACTGCGCTTCGACATGGACGTGATCTTCGCCATCAGCACCGCACCGCACGCGCTGGACCCGAACCCGGTCTACGCGCCCAAGAAGGTGGGCCTGCTGGCCTGGCGCTGTGGCGCGGCCCCGGCCAACGACGCCTGCCGCGCCTTCCGCCCGGAAAACGCACGCGCCCTGCACAACAGCGACGTGCTCTACCTGTGATCGAGGAACAGCCATGAACATGACCACCGACACACTGGCCACCGACATCCGCATCCAGGAAAGCGCGCTCGACCCGGCCCGCGCCGTCATCGACCAGCGCCACCCGCCAGGCGAGCCCATCCTGTTCCCGCTCAACAAGGGCCAGACCCTGCGCATCGTGGACCTGGAAGGCAACCAGGCCGCCGATGTGCTGTTCTACAACCGCGACGACGTGGCCGAGCACTACAGCGCGGTGGACACCATGGTCCACCAGGGCGGCATTTACCTGACCACGGGTTCCGTCATCCGCAGCAACGACGCGCGGCCCATGCTCACCATCGTGGCCGACACCTGTGGCCGGCACGACACGCTGGGGGGCGCCTGCGCGGCCGAGAGCAACACGGTGCGCTACGCGTTGCAGAAGAAGTTCATGCATTCGTGCCGCGACAACTACCTGATCGCCCTGCAGCACGCCGACATCGGCCTGGGCAAGCGCGACCTGGTGCCCAACATCAACTTCTTCATGAACGTGCCCGTCACCGAAGGCGGCGACCTGAAGTTCGACGACGGCGTGTCCGGCCCGGGCAAGTACGTCGAGATGCGCGCCGAGATGGACCTGTGGGTGCTCATCAGCAACTGCCCGCAGCTCAACAACCCCTGCAACGGCTGGAACCCGACGCCGATCGAGGTGACGCTGCGATGACCACCGTCGCCGGTCGGACCGCGGCTGTCCTGGAGGCCGGGCTGCAGACCACGGTGCAGGAGCTGCCCGG
>NZ_JBPCSJ010000277.1:0-4453 GCF_051007235.1 Hydrogenophaga sp.
GAGCGCGCTGGACGCCAACAAGCTCGGCTACCAGGTCGGCGTGCGCATCAACATCGACGTGCTCAACGCCCAGAGCCAGCTGTTCCAGACCAAGCGCGACCTGGCCGTGGCCCGCTACAACGTGCTCATCGGCGGCCTGCGCCTGAAACAGGCCAGCGGCCAGCTTCAGTCGAATGACCTGCAGGCGGTGAACTCTCTGCTGGTTCGGTAAAGCGCCTTTTCACATTCGCTTGCAAAGGTTCGTGCGCGCCAAGCCCGCCCTATCCGTTTGCGCAGTGGTCATTCATCCTGCGTGGTGCGGCAGCGCGATTTAGACGTACTGGGCGCAGAGCCGTATCGACCGATTTGTGGCCATCGAAGAAGATTCTGACCACCCACCGCGCAATCGCAGCGGACCGATGGGCCGTCCGAGGAGCGGATACAGTGCGGCCATGAACGCCGATCACGTCATTCCCGTCATCCTATGCGGCGGCTCTGGCACGCGCCTGTGGCCGCTCAGCCGAAAAAGCTTCCCCAAGCAGTTCGTGCCGCTCATCGACAACAAAAGTCTGTTGCGCCTGACAGCTGAGCGCTTGGCCAACATATCGAGCAGGGCAGGTGGCACGCTGATTTGTGTCGCGGCCGAAGAACACCGCTTCCTGGTGGTAGACGACCTGAGGTCCGCCGGTTTGGGTGGTGACCTGCTGCTGGAACCTTCCGGTCGCAATACAGCCGCAGCCATGGCCTTGGCGGCATTGCATGCCAACTGTTCGGGAGCCGACCCGCTGCTGCTGTTCTGTCCGGCGGATCACCACATCCCCGACGCCGCTGCCTTCGCCGTCATGGTGCAGCAGGGTTTGCCCGCAGCCGAGGCAGGTGCCATCGTCACCTTTGGCGTGATGCCGAGCTTCCCCAGCACAGCGTATGGCTACATCCAGCAAGGCAATGCACGGGGCGATGGCAGCTACGCCGTGGCCAGGTTCATTGAGAAGCCGCGGGCCGATGCTGCCCAGGCGCTGCTGTTGCAAGGCAACGTGCTGTGGAATGCAGGCATCTTCTTGGTCCGAGCACGCGTGCTTCTCGATGCGCTGAGCGTGCATGCCGCCGACATCTTGGCGAGTTGCCGGGCTGCCATGAACGAAGCTTCCCGTGAGACCCCCTTGGCGAACAAGGACACACTGGCTACGCATTTCGTGAGACCGCAAACAGAGGCCTTCCTAGCCTGTCGCTCGCAAAGCATCGACTACGCCGTGATGGAAACGCACGCCAATGTGGCCGTGGTGCCCTTCATGGGTCAGTGGAGCGACGTGGGGAGTTGGAACGCCGTTGCAGAATTGACACCGGCTGATGCCAGAGGCAACCGCATCAACGGCCAAGGCCACACACTTCACGCGCTCAACACCTACATCCACGCCCCCGGTCGTACCGTTGTTGCGCTGGGTACGCAAGACCTTCTCATCATCGACTCACCCGACGCCTTGCTGGTGGCCCAGCGTGACCACGCAGAGCAGGTGAAGGACGTGGTGGCCCACCTAGAAAGCGCTCAGCTGCCACAAGCCACCCTGCACCGTCGCGTGGCCCGTCCTTGGGGCTGGTACGACAGCATCGACATGGGCGAGCGTTTCCAGGTGAAACGCATCGGCGTCAAGCCGGGCGCTAGCCTGAGCCTGCAAAAACACCACCACCGCGCAGAGCACTGGATTGTGGTGCGCGGAACAGCCGAAGTGACCCGCGGCAAAGACGTGTTCCTGCTCTCGGAGAACCAGTCCACCTACATCCCTATCGGTGAGGTGCACCGTCTGCACAACCCGGGCAAGCTCGACTTGGAAATGATTGAGGTTCAGTCCGGCAGCTACTTGGGTGAGGACGATATCGTGCGGCTGGAAGACACCTACGGTCGAAGTTGACACTCATTTTTGTGTCAACGTATGGGTTCATCTCCTTGAGGGAGGACCCAAGATGATCATGCGACCGCCCTGATCTGTCCGGTAACAGCGCAATGCGATAATTTAGGGTTATTTCTGATCCGTCTGTTTGCGGATTGGCAACCCCAAAATACTCAGGGCTCATACATGATCCTCGTCACCGGAGGCGCCGGCTTCATCGGCGCGAACTTCGTGCTCGACTGGCTCGCCCAGTCAGACGAACCCATCGTCAACCTCGACAAGCTCACTTACGCCGGCAACCGCGAGAACCTCGCCAGCTTGCAGGGTGACACGCGCCATACCTTCGTGCAAGGCGACATTGGCGACGCCGATCTGGTCGCCCGTCTGCTGGCCGATCACCAACCGCGTGCGGTGATCAACTTCGCGGCCGAAAGCCATGTGGACCGCAGCATCCACGGCCCGGGCGAGTTCATCGAGACCAACGTGGTGGGCACCTTCCGCCTGCTGGACGCGGTGCGCGGCCACTGGGCCGCCCTGCAGGCCGATGAGAAGGCTGCCTTTCGCTTCCTGCACGTGAGCACCGACGAGGTGTACGGCAGCCTGGCCAAGGACGACCCGGCCTTTGCAGAGACGAACCGCTACGAGCCCAACAGCCCCTACAGCGCCAGCAAAGCCGCCAGCGACCACCTGGTGCGCGCCTGGCACCACACCTATGGCCTGCCGGTGCTCACCACCAACTGCAGCAACAACTACGGCCCCTACCACTTCCCCGAGAAGCTGATCCCGCTGATGATCGTCAACGCGCTGGCGGGCAAGGCCCTGCCGGTGTACGGCGACGGCATGCAGATCCGCGACTGGCTGTACGTCAAGGACCACTGCAGCGCCATCCGCACGGTGCTGGCGCAGGGCCGGCTGGGTGAGACCTACAACGTGGGCGGCTGGAACGAGAAGCCCAACATCGAGATCGTCAAGACGGTGTGCGCGCTGCTGGATGAATTGAAGCCGCGCGCCGACAGCCAGCCGTATGCGAACCAGATCACCTACGTGACCGACCGCCCGGGGCATGACCGACGCTACGCCATCGATGCGCGCAAGCTCGAACGTGAGCTGGGCTGGAAGCCGGCCGAGACCTTCGAGACCGGTATCCGCAAGACGGTGCAGTGGTACCTGGCCAACCCGCAGTGGGTGGCCGACGTGCAAAGCGGCGCCTACCGCGAGTGGGTGAGCCAGCAGTACGCGGACACCGCAGCATGAAGATCCTGCTGCTGGGCAAGAACGGCCAGGTGGGCTGGGAGCTACAACGCAGTCTGGCCCCGCTGGGCAAGCTGATGGCGCTGGACCGCGCGGGCGATGCGGCCCGCGGCCTGTGTGGCAACCTGCAGGACCTCGATGGCCTGCGTGCGACCGTGATGTCGCTGCGGCCCGACGTGATCGTCAACGCCGCGGCGCACACGGCGGTGGACAAGGCGCAGAGCGAGACCGACCTGGCACGCCGGCTGAACGCCGAAGCGCCGACCGTGCTGGCCGAGGCAGCGAACGCGGTGGATGCGCTGCTGGTGCATTACAGCACCGACTACGTATTCGACGGCAGCGGCAGCACACCTTGGGTTGAGAGCGCACCGACCGGCCCGCTGAACGTGTACGGCCAGACCAAGCTGGACGGCGAGCGCGCCATCGCGGCGGCCTGCCCACGCCACCTGATCTTGCGCACCAGCTGGGTGTATGCCGCCCGCTGCGGCAACTTTGCCAAAACCATGCTGCGCCTGGCGGCCGAGCGCGAGCGGCTGACGGTGATCGACGACCAGTACGGCGCGCCCACTGGGGCAGAGCTGATCGCCGACGTGACGGCACACGCCATCCGCCAGCTGGTGCAGCGGCCGCAAGACGCCGGCATCTACCACCTGGCTGCCGCCGGCGAAACCACCTGGAACGGCTACGCCCGCCACGTGATCGACACCGCCCGCCGACTGCGCCCCGAAATGGCCCTGGCGGTGCGCGAAGTGGCGGCCGTGCCCACCAGCGCCTTCCCCACACCCGCACGCCGCCCGCACAACTCACGCCTGGGCACCTCGCGCCTGCAGCAGACCTTCGGACTGCGCCTGCCAGCCTGGCAACACGGTGTGGACCGCATGCTCGCGGAAACCCTCTGAAGCACCCGGGAGAACCCATGACACAACGCAAAGGCATCGTCCTGGCCGGCGGCTCTGGCACCCGGCTGCACCCGGCCACGCTGGCCATCAGCAAACAGCTGCTGCCGGTGTATGTCAAGCCCATGATCTATTACCCGTTGACCACGCTGATGCTGGCGGGCATGCGGGATGTGCTGATCATCAGCACCCCGCAGGACACGCCACGCTTTGCCCAGCTGCTGGGCGACGGCAGCCAGTGGGGCATGAACCTCCAATACGCGGTGCAGCCCAGCCCGGACGGACTGGCGCAGGCCTTCATCATCGGCGCCGACTTCGTGGGCGACAGCCCCAGTGCCCTGGTGCTGGGCGACAACATCTACTACGGCCACGACTTCACCGGCCTGCTGGCCGGCGCCAACGCGCAGACCGTGGGCGCCACCGTGTTCGCCTACCACGTGC
>NZ_JBPCSJ010000278.1:0-9416 GCF_051007235.1 Hydrogenophaga sp.
CCTGCAGACCAGCAGCCGCAGCGTGAACGCGGTGCTGGTGCAGATCGCGCCGAGCTTCACGCCCGAGCAGGTGGCCGAACCGATCCGCCGCTGGAAGCACCTGAGCGTGTACACGCGCGACGGCATGGAAGACATCCTGATCGTCAAGCTGATCGCCAACTCGGCCAAGCAAATCGGCATGTTCCTGGTGATCCTGGCCATCGTCAGCGCGGCGATCGTGGCCTTCATCATCTACACCATGACCATGGGCAAGCTGCGCGAAATCGCGGTGCTCAAGCTCATCGGCACGCGCGACCGCACCATCGCCGGCATGATCCTGCAGCAGGCGCTGGGCCTGGGGCTGATCGGCTTTGCGGTGGGCAAGGTGGCGGCCACGGTGTGGGGGCCGGCCTTCCCCAAGTTCGTGTTGCTGCTGCCGGGCGACGCGGTCACCGGCCTGGTGGTCACGCTGATCATCTGCGCGCTGGCCAGCACGCTGGCGATCCGGGTGGCGCTGAAGGTGGACCCGGGCGCGGCGATCGGATGAACCTGTCCCGTTCAGGTGAACCACTCCCCGTTCGGGCTGAGCCTGTCGAAGCCCCGCCCGCGCAAGTCCTTCGACAGGCTCAGGACGAACGGATTTTTTTGAGCACCCAGACGAAGCCATGAACACCACAGCCACCGGCGGCATCCTGATCGAAGGCCTGCGCAAGGTCTATGGCCACGGCGACACGGCCGTGGAAGCGCTGAAACACGTGAACATGCAGGTGGCCCCCGGCGAGGTGGTGGGCCTGGTCGGCCCGTCGGGCTCGGGCAAGAGCACGCTGCTCAAATGCCTGGGCGCGATCATCGAACCCACCAGCGGCAAGATGACGCTGGGCAACGAAGTCATCTACGACAACGGCTGGAAGGTGAAGGATCTGCGCGAACTGCGGCGCGACCGCATCGGCTTCGTGTTCCAGGCGCCCTACCTCATCCCCTTCCTGGACGTGACGGACAACGTGGCGCTGCTGCCCATGCTGGCGGGCCTGCCCAATGCCAAAGCCCGCGAACGCGCGCTGGATCTGCTGATGGCGCTGGACGTGCAGCACCGCGCCAAGGCCGAACCTTCACAGCTGTCGGGTGGCGAGCAGCAGCGCGTGTCGATTGCGCGCGCGCTGGCCAACAAGCCGCCGGTGATCCTGGCCGACGAACCCACCGCGCCGCTGGACAGCGAGCGCGCACTGGCGGTGATGCGCATCCTCAACCAGATGGCACGGCAGGCGCACACCGCGATCATCGTCGTCACACACGACGAAAAGATCATCCCCACCTTCCGGCGGATCTACCACATCCGCGACGGCCAGACGGTGGAAGAAGCCGGCGAAGGCCGCGCGTTGGACGACACCGCCCCCCTCCCATCCGCCTGACCTGGAGAAACACCATGACCTCATCCCGCTTCATGAAAGCACTGGCCGCCGTGGGCATGGTGTTCGGCACGCTGACCGTGTTCAGTGGCTGGCAGGGCCTGTTCGGCGACGCGGCCACCCGCGCGGCGCTGGGCCACACCGTGGGCTACGTGCTGTGGTTCAACTTCCTGGCGGGCTTCGCCTACGTGGCCGCCGGGCTGGGCCTGTGGCGCGGCCAGCGCTGGGGCCTGTGGCTGGCCACGGCGCTGGCGTTGGGCACCGCGCTGGTGGCCGCGGCCTTCGGCCTGCATGTGCTGGGTGGTGGCGCGTTCGAGATGCGCACGGTGGGTGCGCTGGCGCTGCGCCTGGGGTTCTGGGCGGTGGTGGCCGCCGTGGGCTGGCGCCAGGCCGGCCGGGAGCGTCAGGCCAGGCCCTGACTGGTGGCGAACACCGCCGCCTGCACGCGGGAACTCAGGCCCAGCTTGCGCAGGATGTGCTGCACGTGGATCTTCACCGTGGTCTCGGCGATGTCCAGCTCGCGTGCGATCACTTTGTTGCTGTCGCCGCGCGCGATCAGCAGCAGAATTTCGCGCTCGCGCGGTGACAGCAGGTCGGCAGCAGAGGCGGCTTCGCGCGGCACGGCCGGCACCACCGGGGCGCTGGCGGGAACCGCCAACGGCACAGCGGCCGGCGCGGCAGATGGGCGCGAACGGAACACCGCCACCAGCTTGGTCATCATCTCCGGGCTGATGACCGACTCGCCGTCCACCACCTTGACGATGGTTTCGCACAGCTGGTCGGACTCCACCGTCTTGAGCAGGTAGCCGTCGGCCCCGGCCTGCAACGCAGCGGCCAGGTCGTTTTCGTTTTCGCTCACGGTCAGCATCAGCACGCGCGCGGCCGGCGCGGCTTCCTTGAGCGCCGGGATCGCGTCCACCCCGCGCACCCCGGGCAGGTGGTTGTCCAGCAGGATCACGTCGGGCCGCTGCTGCGCCAGGCAGCGCAGGGCCTCACCCACGTCGCCGGCCTCGCCGGCCACCTCGAAGCGCTCGTCCTGCGACAGCAGGGCCTTGAGGCCACGGCGGAACAGGGTGTGGTCGTCGACCAGCAGCAGTTGGATGGAACGGGTCATGGGGTGTTCAGAACGGAGTCGGAAAAGTCCAGGCCCGCCGTGCCCACGCCCACGGCGGTCACCGGGTTGGTGGGCAGCGTGAGCGTGACGGTGGTGCCCTGGCCGGGCAGGGAGTCGATCAGCACCGCCGCGCCGATGCGTTCGGCACGCTCGCGCATGATCTTGGTGCCCACATGGGTTTCGCCATGGCGCTGCGCGGTGTCGAAGCCGCTGCCGTTGTCGCGCACCACAAAGCGCCATTGCGAGCCCTTGTGCACGTCCAGGCTGACATGGCTGGCCCCGGCGTGCTTGCGCACGTTCGACAGCGCTTCCTGCACCACGTGCAGCACCTGCACCTGCACATCGGCCGGCAGGGGAAGGCCTTCGCCGTCGAGCTGCAGCCGCGTGGGCAGGCCGGTCTGGTGCTGGAACTTCTGCAACGTCTCCTGCAGGGCGGCTTCGATGTCGTCGGTGTTGGTGCGGGTGCGAAAGTGCACCAGCAGCTCGCGCACGTCGTTGATGCTTTCCTTCAGGCCCGCGTCCAGTTCGTCCAGCGTGGACTGCACCTGCTCGGGCTGCTGCTTGAGCACCGCGCCGCGCAGCAGTTGGGCCTGGATCTTCAGAAACGCCAGCGACTGCGCAATCGAGTCGTGCAGCTCGCGCGCCAGCAGGGCCCGCTCCTCGCCCACCGCGGCCTCGCGCTCCAGCGCGGCCGCGCGCAGGCCTTCCAGCGCGCTGGCCAGGTGGCTGGCCAGCGCGTCCAGCAGCTCGGTCTCGTCGGCGTTGAGCTGCACCTCGCTGCGAAAGAACAGGTCGATCTCGCCGATCAGGCGCTGCTGCAACCGCACCGGCACGCTGACCAGGTTCTGGTAGCCCACCTTGGCGCAGTGGCGCATGGGCGCCGCGTCGTGCGAATGGATGGGGATCACCCGCGTGCGCGCATCGGGCTGCAGGCTGCCGCAGGCGCAGGCGCCCGCGATCAGGCTGCGCTCTTCGGCCTGCATCTCCTGCGGGAAACAGTCGGATGCCAGCATCAGGTAGCGCTGGTTGGCCTCGTCGGACCAGCGCACCGCCACAGCGTCGGCTTTCATGACCGAACGCACGCGCTGCGAAAAACCCTTGGACAGTTCCTCGATGGTGTTGGCCTTGGCCAGGAAGGCGCTGACCTCGTACAGCGCCTCCAGCCGCGCGCGCTGCGCCTCGATGCGCTCGGTCTTGGCCACCACCTTGGCCTCCAACCCTTCATAGAGCGACTGCAGCGTGGCGGCCATGCGGTTGAAGCCGGCCGCCACCTGGCCGAACTCGTCCTGCGTGTCCACGTCGATGCGGGTCCCGAACTGCCCGCCTTCGACCTGCGCCAGCCCGCGTTGCAGGTGCGCCAGCGGGTTGATGACGTACTGGTAGCCGGTGAACAGCATGACCACTGCGGCCGCGATGGCCAGCGCCATCATCACGAACTGGAACAGGTTGAGCAGCGCGGTGTAGCCGGCCAGCTGGTGTTCGATGGCCAGCACGAGGCGGTCGATGGCACGCACGAACTCATCGGCCGAGCGCAGCAGCACCGGGTCGTCGGCCTGCTGGGGCAGGGTCCAGAGCGCGCGCTGGCTCTGCCAGAGCCGTTCCACGGCGGCGAGTTCGCGCTGCACGTCCACGTCCGACGGCACGAACAGCGGTCGTGTGGCATCGCCGTTGCGCAGCAGGCCCAGGCTGTCGTCGAACTGCTGCACCAGCGCCTGCACCTCGGGCGCCGGCCGCTCGGCCTGCACCGCGCTGGCCAGCCGCCAGGTCTGCATGCGCATGCGCCCGGCCTCGTTGACGGCCGCGGCCCCGCCTTCGAGCTGGCGGGTGATCCAGAGCGTCAGGCTGATCGACGCCAGCGCCAGCACCAGCAGGGCCGCGCCGATGCGGACCAGCTTGACGGAGAGGGAGGCGTTGTGGGTCATGGGTTGGGCAGATCAACAGCGTAGGGCCAGGGCACTGTACCCGCTGCAGGCGCGGGGCCATCGGGGCGATGGGGGTGTCCTGCGATTAAGATTCACAAAACATGAATCTTTAGACACCACCCGACATGACCCACGTTGTCACCGAGGCCTGCATCCGGTGCCGTTACACGGACTGCGTCGACGTCTGCCCGACCGACGCTTTCCGTGGCGGCCGGAACATGCTGGTCATCCACCCGGACGACTGCATCGATTGCGCCGTCTGCGTGCCCGAGTGCCCGGTCGACGCCATTTTCTTCGATGCCGACGTGCCGTCAACGCAGCGCCGCTTCATCCCTATCAACGCCGAGCTCAGCGAAGACTGGCCCGTCATCACCCGCAGCGTGGCCGCCCTGCCCGACGCCGATGACTGGGCCACCGTCGGCGACAAGGCCGGCGAACTGGACCGGCGCGCCCCCGACCCCAAGACCACCCCATGAGCCTGCCCTCCCCCGCCGCGAACGGTCAGCCCACCGGTTCGCTGTACGAAAGCCGCATCAAGATCTACCCACGCTCGGTCACGGGCGTGTTCGCGCGCTGGCGCTGGGTCATGGTGTGGGTGACCCAGCTGTTCTTCTACGGCATGCCCTGGCTGCAGTGGAACGGGCGCCAGGCCCTGCTGTTCGATCTGGAGCAGCGCCGCTTTTATGTGCTGGGCCTGGTGCTGCAGCCGCAGGACTTCATCTACCTCGCGGCCCTGCTGGTGATCAGCGCGCTGGCGCTGTTCTTCTTCACCGCCATCGCCGGCCGCCTGTGGTGCGGCTACGCGTGCCCGCAGACGGTCTACACCGAGATGTTCCTGTGGATCGAGCGCAAGACCGAGGGCGACCGTTCGGCCCGCATGCGGCTGGACGCCCAGCCCTGGTCGCTGCACAAGCTCTGGCGCAAGGGCGCCAAGCAGGCCGGCTGGATCGGCCTGGCGCTGCTCACCGGCTTCACCTTCGTGGGCTTCTTCACCCCCATCCGCGACCTGGCCACCGCGCTGCTGATCCCCGAACAGAGCCCCTGGCTCTGGTTCTGGGTGTTGTTCTATGGCTTCGCCACCTACGGCAACGCCGGCTTCATGCGCGAACAGGTCTGCAAGTACATGTGCCCCTACGCCCGCTTCCAGAGCGCGCTGATCGACATGGACTCGCTGGTCATCGCCTACGACGGCGCGCGCGGCGAAAACCGCGGTCCGCGCTCGCGCAAGGCCGAAGAACGCCCCGCCGGCCTGGGCGACTGCGTCGACTGCACCCTGTGCGTGCAGGTCTGCCCCACCGGCATCGACATCCGCAACGGGCTGCAGAACGAGTGCATCGCCTGCGCCGCCTGCATCGACGTGTGCGACGACGTGATGGACAAGATGGGCTACCCCCAGGGCCTGATCCGCTACACCACCGGCAACGCGGTGGCGCAGGGCTGGAGCGCGCGCCAGATGCTGCGCCGGGTCTGGCGCCCGCGCGTGCTGATCTACGGCGCCCTGCTCACCGCGCTGAGCGTGGGCTGGCTCTGGAGCCTGGGCCACCGCAGCGAGGTCAGCGCGGTGCTGATCAAGGACCGCGGCTCGCTGGCGCGCATGGTGCAACGGGGCGCGATCGAAAACACCTACCGGCTGCAGCTGACCAACAGCCAGGAAACAGAGCGCCGCTACCGCCTGGCGGTGACGGGTGTGCCGGGCCTGCGCATCGATTCGGACACCGGTCTGACGGTACCCGCCGCGGCCAGTGCATCGGTGCCGCTGCGCCTGGTGCTGCCCGCCGACGCCGCCCAGCGCCAGGCAGGGCAGACGCTGCACGCCACCGTGCTGGTGATACCGGAAGACCCGCAAGACCCGGCGGGCGACGGCCAGCCGGCCGCGCACGCCGAGGCCGCCTTCACCGTTCCACGTTGATGCGCCAGCTGGGCTGGTCGCGCCACGCGTCCAGCGACAGTGCCGCCTGGGCGTCGCGCGCGCGCGCCGACGGCGAGGGCACCACCAGCTCGGCCAGCGTCACCTGGTCGAGCACCGCGAGGTAGGCCGACATGGCACGGCCGAACGCGTGCTTGAGCCCGCAGGCGCCGTCCATGGGGCAGCTGTTCGTCTCCCGGTTGAAGCACTCGACCTGCTGGAAGTCCGTCTCGGTCAGGCGCACCACCTCACCGACGCTGAGGGTGGACGCCGGGCGCTTGAGGCGCATGCCGCCGCCACGGCCGCGGCTGGTGTCGATGAGGCCCTGCGCCGCCAGCGTCATCACGATCTTGGTCAGGTGGCTGCGCGAAATGTCGTGCGCCTGCGCGATCTCGCCGATGGTGGTCGGCTGTTCACGGTCTTCGTGCGCCGCGCAGTGCAACAGCACGCGCAGGCTGTAGTCGGTCCATTGGGTCAGTCGCATGGTGGCGGGGTCGTTCGTCCGGATGCCCGGACTCGTTCGAAGGAAATATGCACCTGTCGTGCATTTTATGGCTCAATACATTCACTTTATGTGAATCTTTAAAAGGAAGCCCATGACCACCGCCACCAACGCCATCACCGAACGCCCCGTCGAACAACAGGCCATCGGCCAGATCGCCGTCGACCTGCCCGGCGCCACCGCCATCTTCCGCCGCCTCAAGCTGGACTTCTGCTGCGGCGGCCAGGTGCCACTGGCCCAGGCCTGCGCCAGCAAAGGGCTGGACACCCAGGCCGTGCTGGCCGAGCTGGCCGGCCTGCAACGCAACGACCACGCACCCGACGCACAGGACCCGGTGGCGCTGATCGACCACATCCTCACCCGCTACCACGCGGTGCACCGCGAGCAGCTGCCCGAGCTGATCCGCATGGCGCGGCGCGTGGAGGCGGTGCACCGCGACCACCCGGCCGTGCCCGTGGGCCTGGCGGCCCTGCTGGAAACCATGGAGGTCGAGCTGCTGGAGCACATGGAGAAAGAGGAACAGGTGCTGTTCCCCGCCATCGAGAACGGCGCGGCCAGCCTGGGCGAACCCATCGGCGCGATGCGCGACGAACACACCGGCCACGGCGCCCTGCTGGAGCAGCTGGCCGCCCTGACCAGCGACCACACGCCGCCCCTGGGCGCCTGCAACACCTGGCGCGCGCTCTACGCCGGCACCGCGCAGCTGACCGACGACCTGATCAGCCACATCCACCTGGAAAACAACGTGCTGTTTCCCCAGTCGGAAACCGCCGGCGGATGCGGCGGCGCCTGCAGCTGCGCCTGAACGCTGACGCGGACCGCGCCGGCCCGCACCGCGGTGCGGCCCACCCGATCAGCGCGGCACCAGGAAGGTGGTCTTCTCGTCCAGGTGGATGGCCGCGTCGTTCTGCGACCGCAGCCGGAACACGATGGGGTGCGAACCGCTGCTGGCACCGGGTGGGACCTGCACCCGCACGGCCACGGTGCGCACCTCGGTGGGCAGCACCTGCACCGTCGGGTCGGACGCGACCACGATGCCGTCCATGCCCTGCACATCCACGTGCATGACTTGCTGGACTTCGGTGGCGTTCATGATCTGCAGGCGGTAAACGTTCTCGATACGGCCTTTCTCGACCATGCGCGCCAGGGCGCCGCGGTCGCGGATCACGTCCACCTTCAGCGGCACGCGCAGGTAGAGGCTCACGCCCACTGCCACCGCGATGGCGGCCAGCACGGCGGAATAGATCAGCACCCGCGGGCGCAGCGCGCGGCGGACGATCTGGGCCTGGCTCCAGCCGCCGGTCATGGCGTTCTGGGTCGAGTACTTCACCAGGCCGCGCGCGTAGCCGAACTTGTCCATCACCTCGTCGCACACGTCGGCGCAGGCGCCGCAGCCGATGCACTCGTACTGCAGGCCCTTGCGGATGTCGATGCCGGTGGGGCAGACCTGCACGCACAGGGTGCAGTCGACGCAGGAGCCGAGGCCTTTTTCTTTCGGGTCCACCTTCTTGCCGCGCGAGCCGCGGGGTTCGCCCCGTTCGGTGTCGTAGGTGACGATCAGGGTGTCTTTGTCGAACATGGCGCTCTGGAAGCGGGCGTAAGGGCACATGTACTTGCAGACCTGCTCGCGCATGAAACCGGCGTTGCCGTAGGTGGCGAAGCCGTAGAAAAAGATCCAGAAGGTTTGCCAGGCGCCCATGGTGCCGGCCAGCACCTCGGCCGTCTGGGCGCGGATCGGGGTGAAGTAACCCACGAAGGTGAAGCCGGTCCACAGCGCGAACAGCACCCAGGCCAGGTGCTTGGCGCTGCGGCGGCCGAACTTGGCGCCGCTCATGGGCGCGTCGTCCAGGCGGATGCGGGCCGCGCGGTCGCCTTCGATCTTCTTCTCGATCCACATGAAGATCTCGGTGTAAACCGTCTGCGGGCAGGCGTAGCCGCACCACAGCCGCCCGGCCACGGCGGTGAACAGGAACAGCGACAGCGCCGCCATCACCAGCAGGCCGGTGAGGTAGATGAAGTCCTGCGGGTAGAGCACCAGGCCGCCCAGGTAGAAGCGGCGCGAGAGCAGGTCGAACAGCACCGCCTGGCGGCCGTTCCACTGGAACCAGGGCAGCGCATAGAACAGGATCTGGGTGAACCAGACGGCGGCCCAGCGCAGGCGGGTGAAGGTGCCGGTGACCGAACGGGTCTGGATCTTCTTGCGCGATTCGTAGAGGGAAATCTCGATCTCGTCGGTATCGCCGCCGGGCGGGGTGTGGGCCAGTGGCGGGTTCGCGGTGTTCATGGACATGGTGTGGCCTTGGTGGTGTCTCGCGTGGGCCCGGTGCCGGCACGGTGGCCGGCGCCGGGCGCGCCACCGCTCAGTCCAAGATCCGTGCCAGCACACAAAGCCCAAGCAAATCAGGCACTTGCCCGCATGGACCGACCGTCCGATGCCGATCATCACTGCCAAAACCGCCATTTTTGTCAGCCGTGGCAGACCGGGACCCGCACCGACCGGCGACAAAAAGTGCGACTGGGCAGCCGCCCCGCCCTTGAAAAGGCTCGGGGCCGCCCTTATCATTAGCACTCGCTGGAGATGAGTGCT
>NZ_JBPCSJ010000279.1:0-1165 GCF_051007235.1 Hydrogenophaga sp.
GTGGCGATCGGTCGCGCCTCGCGCGTGCACCGACACAGCCTGACCGAATACAACAAGGCCGACGCCGGCCGCCCCGCCCTGCGCCAGGCGGTGGCGCGGCGTGCCCTGCACCTGGGCTGCGCGCTGGACGCGGCCGACATCGTCATCACCGCCAGCTGCACCCAGGCGGTGAGCCTGTGCCTGCGCGCGGTCACGCAACCGGGCGACGTGGTGGCGCTGGAGTCGCCCACCTATTTCGGCTACCTGGACCTGATCGAATCCCAGGGTCTGCGCGTGCTGGAAATTCCCACCCACCCGGCCACCGGCCTCTCGCTGCCCGCGCTCGAACTGGCGCTGGACACGCAACCGGTCAAGGCGGTGCTGGCCGCACCCACGCTGTCCAACCCGCTGGGCTCGGTCATGCCACTGGCGGCCAAGCACAGGCTGGTGAAGCTGCTGGCGCAGCGCGGCGTGCCGCTGATCGAGGATGTGGTGTACAACGACCTGCTGGCCGGCGACGAGCGGCGCAAGGCGGCCAAGTCCTTCGACACCGACGGCCACGTGATGGTCTGCGGCTCGTTCGCCAAGACGCTCACGCCCGGCATCCGCCTGGGCTGGGTGGAGGCCGGGCGCTGGCGCGACAGCGTAGCCAGCCACAAGCGCCTGCAGGGCGCGGCCACCCCGGTGGTGCTGGAAGAAGCCCTGGCCGACCTGCTGACCCAGGGCCACTACGAAGCCCACCTGCGGCGGCTGACCACCTACATGAACCAGCGCCGCAACGAGGCGCGGCGCCTGATCGCACACCACTTTCCCGCCGGCACGCGGGTGAGCAACCCGCCCTCGGGCGACACGCTCTGGCTGGAACTGGCCCCGGGCTTTTCGAGCATGGAACTGTTCCGCCGCTGCGCGGCCGAAGGCATCACCTTCGGGCCGGGCCAGTTCTTCACCGCCACCGACCGTTACCGCCACTGCCTGCGGCTGAATTTCTCTGGCCCCTGGAACACGCTGCACATGCAGGCGCTGGCGCGCATCGGCGAGATCGCGCGGCAGATGCTGCAGGAAAACCCCGAGAAGAAGCGCGCCTGAAGGCCGCAACGCGCCGACACAATGGTTCGACCATGATCGAACCGTTTGAGATCACCCCGCCGATGAGCGCCGAGCGCGCGCGCGAGATCGCCGCCGGCTT